>NZ_DJBE01000017.1:0-4266 GCF_002429925.1 Acinetobacter sp. UBA5984 | reverse complement strand
TGATTTATGAAAGAGATCTAATGATCTTCCACCTATAAAACCTTAATATTTTTATGCCTATCAATTTACTTAAAATGAATCTGTTGGTGATAAGCGATTAGAGTGGTTTTTATTTTTATATCAAAAGTTATAAGATCGAATTTTGGATAGGCTGAAAATCTTGAGAAAAACCTAATAAAAATAGACAGATCAAACAGTTAAACTAAAGATAAAGTGATAAATCCCCCTTAAATGATTTCTGAAATTTTTCCGGATACACTTTTTTAATTTCAAAAAATCATTACTTGATAAGACATGATTCCGAACATAATTTTTCTAGAAAACTGCTTAAATTCAACTCCATAATTTTCCGATGATTGAAATAAATTCTGACATTTCTGTTGCAGCTTACTGAAATTCAAATATTTATCAGAATCTATATTCATTTTTTGAATGGTTAAGTCTCACTAAAATGGCGCAGGTGCAAGAATCTCAACTTTATGACCACTCAAGGGTTGAGTAAAAGTCAGTTCACTGGCATGCAAGGCCATGCGATTAAGATGACTACGCGTTGGTTCCGGATGATAGATTTTATCGCCCGTAATCGGATGACCGATATGCAGCATGTGGACTCTGAGCTGATGTGAACGTCCGGTAATTGGCGTCAGTAATACCCGGCTGATGTCTTGCTCAGGCAGATATTCCAGCCGTTGATAGAGTGTTTTGGCAGCTTTACCCAGTTCAAAATGTACCATTTGCCGGGGGCGATTTTCCCAGTCAGTAATTAAAGGCACATCGACACTGCCCTCGGTCTGAATTTCCCCCTGTACCAGCGCAATATAGTGCTTGCTGACTGTACGTGCCTGGAACATTTTACTGACCGCCACTTCGGCTTCGCGATGTTTGGCAAACATCAGTATTCCGGACGTCGCCATATCCAGACGATGGGTAATTTTGGCATTCGGATAACGCTCTAGTACCCGTAGATAAGCACTGTCATGATGCTCAGGCAAACGTCCCGGAACAGACAACAAACCGGCCGGCTTCTCAATGACGACTAGATCATCATCTTCATACAGAATATGCAATGGGTCTTGAGGCGGCGCGTAGACAAAGTTGCCGTTAATAGGCATGTGCTGTAAGCATTCAGGAGAAAACGCGCAAAATAACAATGTCAGGGAATACTGTCAATCCAGCCCTGTTATAGAATCAATGCCCGACTAAGCTTTGGACGCTGCACTGATGGGAGATACTGAATGACCTGACTGATACTGGGTTTTCAGGCTGTCGAGATCTTCATTTAAGAATGTCATAAGATATTGCTGAACCTGTGACATAGTCAGACTGCGAAATGACACATAGTCTTTGTTTTTCAGGCTAAACAGTCCCAGAATTTTATGCTGAGCTTCGACTTCAATATCACTTTCCAGCCTGAACTCAAGCTGACCTGAGGGCGCCAGTTCATTCAGCGTGATCTGGATCGACTGTTCAGCATCGGAGTCTGTTACGGTAAAAGTGGTAATGGCGGCTTGCATCTGTAATTGTAAAATCCGTAACTGTTGCCAATTGATGGACTTAAAATTAGAGAGAATTTCTTCTGCCGATAAGCTGCCTAGCTGCTCTGCTTCGTCTTCTTTCTGATGCGGATAACTGATTTCTAATTCATATTTTTTCATGAGACGTGCCCCTTTCTTATATGCAAAAATTATCATAGCATTCTGTTTTATTTTTCAAGGATATAATTTGTGAGCAAATATTAAACATATTATATTTTAAATTATTTATATCAAATACTTATAAACAACCAGTGACATTAGAATAGTATTTAAATAAAGGATAATTGAAAGCAATAGGCTACAAATAAAATAGATTAGATATGTGATTTGAATAGTATTTGTTTGAATCTCAAATAAATTTAAAGCTATTTGAGGAAGAAGATAAGTGACTGGGTAAGGAAAGTATTAAGCAGTTTGGAGGAGAAGATTTATTATTAGAAGAGAAAATTTTGAGGGTGTTGGGAAAACATCTTGATGGTTTACTTCAACTATCACTCTTTGTAAGAAATGATCTTATAGCCTATAAACTTTTGGTCTATAGCGTCCTAAGCCGAATCGAGACCTTTTGGGTTCGTACTGCACTCGCGTTTTGCGCCACTCACAGCATGCTACTCTTTTCGATCCCATCACACCCTTGAGATATATAGTAGCCAAGCTGCGGTAAAATTAATTTCCTAAGATTTTTTAATTTTCCCAGTTTTTGAAAATATTTTTCTTAGAATATATTTATAGAAGAATTTTTTATCTTTTAGCTCAAAATAAAGATCTTTTATTGCAGAAAGAGCATAATTTCTGGAATTTATCTTCATTTAAAACTTCATTCTGCTCTAAATTTTTCAAACCGCTATTTTTAGTTTTCCAACCATTTAATCCGCAAGATAATAATCCACTGTAGAAACCACACGAACTTTCTTTAGATAAGGCGTATTGCTGTCACGGTCTTCAATGCTAAACAGACCTTGATTGGCCGTCTTGATTTTCCCGAGACGGCTTTGAGAATCTGCTGCAAACTTTTCTGCCACACTGCGGGCATTTTGTGTGGCCTCTTCAATCATCGCCGGTTTGATGTCATTCAGTTTGGTAAAAATATATTCCGTCCTTTGCCCGGAATCATCACCACCAAAAGCAATACCTTTTTTACCGAGAGCGACCAGACGGGTTTGCGCTGCACGGACTGCATCAATATTGTGGGTATAAACCGTAATGGTCTGATGCGCGGTATAACGTAGCGCGACATTGGCATCACCGCCGTATTGCTGGGCATATTTATCTGTAGTGACTGGAGAACCAGTGGTAATTTCTTCTGCCTTAAAACCTTCACCTTTTAAGAACGCCTGAATTTGTTGGGTTTGCAGCTCCATGGTGTCATACAGTTCTGTCAGATCCTGACTACCGCCACTAAAACGGATGGGCCAGACTGCGACATCGGCTTTCACTTCACGTTCAGACAGCCCTTTGACCGAAACAATCCGCTCATACTGTTTAATCTTGACCGCACTATTGCCCAGAATGAATCCGGCAATAATCATTCCCAAGCNNGTTTAAACTGCTCTGTGTAATGCTAATGCGACTATCAATTTTATTTATTCTTGAAACCTGAGAAAGTTTTATCTCCTAACTTTTCCCAATTAAATATATGGCTATCAGCGGAACCAGATTGAATAGGAATATTCCGATTTTATAGAGGGTCATGCCGCCATAATGAACGGCATCAAAAGTCGAATCTGAAAGCTGAAACCATCGACTATGCAATTGTTTTACCCAGTCTCGTAAAAAGACAATGAGCAAGAACCAGAGCATTAAAATGCTGTAATTCAAAGCCAATGTATAAAGTAAAAACCGACACCAGAAATCGAGGTTCATAGTGATTCCCTGCCTGTAGAGCCATCCACCATTAAGTTAACAGATCAATCAAACCTTCAGGAATTACTGATTTGTATCTGTAATCTAAAGGGGAATGGTTTAAATATTTTGAGCTAAAAGTTTCAGTTCTCACTCTCAGCGATCACTTTTTAGCGTACAAACAGGTGACGGGTATGATGATTGATATAGGCATTTAAGCCATCACCATACTGGGCCAGCTGTTTCATATTTTCCACATGCTGATAGCCCGCACTGCTATAGCTATAGGTATACACTTTCGAGGTTTTTTTGAATTGAACCCGAATGAATTCATTGCCAATCTCATAATTGGCCACACCCGAGTCATGATTGAGATCAAAATAATGTTGCAATTGAGCAGCCCTAAACATGATAAATTTATAATTTTATATGGGGTCAAATTGATCAATTTTCAAACAGAATAAATGATAAAACCCACTGTATAGCAGGTTTTAAATGATGCCCAATATGTCTATAAATCTCATTCTGTACAGCACTTATGACAGCCCTCTACTTTCTCTCTCGGCCAGTTCATTCTTGCCCGTTTATAAGCCAGATCATAATTAGTAAAATATCCAATCAGAATCTGGTTATCAAATTCTGGCAGGTCTTCACAGCCTCGTGTTGCGTTATGAATATAGTGCACGCCTTGGGCAGACTCTTGTTCATCTACAATAAATTTAATCATTTACAATTCCCCTAATATTGTTTTTATAAAGTTCAACCACAAATAAAACCATACAGAAATTATGTCTTTATTGAATAAAAATCAAGCAATTTCATAAACAAGATAAGGACCTTTCTTTAAGCAAATATTTCATTAAAAATTAGGGCGTGTCCTCATTTGGCT
>NZ_DJBE01000047.1:0-24623 GCF_002429925.1 Acinetobacter sp. UBA5984 | reverse complement strand
TTTTAATTTTGTCATCGGGATACTACGCTTCGCTACGTCTTTCGAAGCAATGCTTCTCATCTCAAGAAAAGTGGTCTCCGACAAACCCGGTACGGTTCAATATGATCAACCTAAATATTACGCTGCAAATATTGATGGTAAGCTGGGTATTGGTTATTGGGAAAAGGATCCAAATACTGTACTGCAAAAAACATTGAAAGAATATGAAAATATGCTTCATCAATCATATGTTAGCCAAGAGGATCGTATTTCCATTAATGCACAATAGAAGAAGTTAAGTGTGAGTGTGCATACTTTAATGATGTTGCCTCTAATACTATTGAGAAACTGATTGATCAAAGTATTTCAAATTAAGAAATAAATAATTTTATATTTAGCTCTGATGGGATAACCATCAGGGTATTTTTTTGTCATTAAAATCTAATTTGAGACATCATTATGAATGATTTTTTTCTAGAAACGAATCGAAGCATCAAAATCAATGACATTGAAGTTCGTCAGATACAGATGAAAGACTTCGATACTTGGGCAATCCCTGCTAAGCCGTTAAAGAACTTCATTAAAGACCAAAATCATTCAAATGAAATTTTGAGAGGGTTATTCAAAGCTCATAGTGTACAGGTCATTTCGACCATGGCATGTGTTACTGATCTGAACAATGAATCACTGGTAGAATTTGCTGCTGATAAACAGGGATTTAAAGAGCTACTTAGTGAAGTCATGAAAATGAATTACGGTACATTTCAAAACTACGTTATCGCTTGAACTGAGGATAAGAAAGCTTGTTTGAATCGATATATTTTCATCCGCAGATTATGCGCGAATGCTAAGAAATCTGGAGTTCGAATATTAACCAAAAAGAAGATCATTTTTTGATTTATGCGAGAGATCTATTCTATTTTTATATTTATAAGGCTAAACTTGCCTTCAATTTAATACTGGTATGTACCACTTAATTTTAGGGCGTGTCTTCAATATTAAATGTATTTAAAAATACTGTTTGCATGTTCGCCTAAACGATGATTTTCCATTATTAGATAATGATCTAGCTCAGGAATAGTGATGATGACCATAATTACCAATGATTTAGGTCATGGTATGGGCAATGCCTGGGAAAATAAAGACTGGGCACATATTTCTGATCCAGAATTACAAAGCCTGCAGCAGCACTATTCCTGTTTACAAGGTCATTTTGAGATTTTGTGGTATAGTCCCCGGCCATTTTCATCTGCGGCGCTGGTCAAGGTGGAGCAGGATTTTGTGATCAGGGATGAAGCAGTCGCGCATCAGTATTTGATTAAGCGCAGCCATTGTTCCTTTCGTCGTGCCCGCGATATTTTACAGGAGCATGCTGTTCTTCAGCATTTAGCTAGCAAAGAAATTCCTGTTGCAGCATTGATTAGCTCAAATCAAGGTCTGACTGCTTTAGAGCTAGGTGACTGGACCTATGAAGTCTATGCAAAAGCAGTCGGCTTAGATCTGTATGCAGATCAGCAATCCTGGAAACCTTTTTTCTATGCTGAACATGCTGCGAAAGCGGGGCAATTACTGGCAAGGTTACATATGGCGATGCAGGATTTTCCCGAACAGCAGGGCAGATCAGCATCTTATTTGGTTTCCAATCAGCAGCTTTTAGACAGTGAAAATATCATTACAGCCATTCAACGGCGCATTGCAAACAGTTCAGAATTAAGCCGTTATTTTGCCGATAAAAATTTAGATCCTTACTTCTTAGATCGAATCTTACAGGTTCACCAGCGTATTCAGCCTGTATTGCAACAGGCAAGCAAAATTTGGACCCATAACGATTTACACGCTTCTAATCTATTCTGGTCAGCGCCGGATGCCAAAGCTGAAATTACTGCCGTAATTGATTTTGGTTTATCTGACCGAAACTCTGCACTTTATGATCTGGCTGTGACGATTGAACGTAATTTCATTAATTGGTTGGAATTAGAGCAGAGCCCACATATTCAGATTGATGAAGCTGGTTTAACTGCCTTTCTACATGCTTATTTTTCTGAAGTACATCCACAAGAAGATTTTAGTATTTTGCCAGAACTACTGAAAATCGTGCATTTGGATTTCGCTTTTTCAGAGCTGGAGTATTTTGTGGGTATTACCCACAACCTCAACCATGCAGATGCTGCTTATTACGACTGGATTATCGGTCATGTGGACTGGTTCTTTGGCGAACAAGGTCAACAATTTACCCAGACCTTAACCCGGCTCATTCAAGATGAATTGCAATCTTCTCAATGCTCTCTCTAAACCCAGCATCATCACCCACTTCACAGACATAAGGTTTCGTATGAACACTCGTCAACTCAAACAGAATGTATTAATCCGATCTTTAAATATGATCATTCTGTCGCAGCTGTGTTTAGTCCCGCTGACTTATGCTGAAGACGATGTTCAAAAGCTTGACACGATTGTTATCACAGCCGATCAAAGCATTCCTTACTCGAGTACCAAAGTGAATATTGAAGGTTTTGGTACGGAGAATTTGCAAAAAATACCTGCATCAGTTTCTATCTTGACTGCCGATCTCATTGCTGAACAACATGCTCGTGTGCTGAGCGATGTGGTAAAAAATGATGCAGCCATCGGTGATGGCTATGCTGCAATTGGCTATTATCCAAACTTTGTCTCGCGTGGCTTTGCACTTGATTTGGCATCAAGCTACCTCATTAATGGCAATGTGATTCGTGGTGAACAAAACGTTGCACTTGAAAATAAAGAGCGTGTGGAAATTTTAAAAGGCATTTCCGCGATTCAAAGTGGGATGTCAACCCCGGGTGGGGTGGTTAATTATGTCACCAAGCGACCGAAAGATATTCAGGCACTGACATTCTCGGCCGATCAACACGGCCAGTTTTCAGTGGCAACTGATCTCGGTGGTTTTTTGGGTGATGAGCAACAATTCGGATATCGCATCAATCTGGTGAATGAACAGATGGATTCTTATGTCAATCATGTGGAGGGTGAACGCTATTTAGCGGCATTGGCATTGGATTGGAAGATGTCAGCGCAATCCAAAGTAGAACTTGATCTTGAAGCACAGCGTTCCGAACAAAAATCAGTGCCAGGTTATCAATTACTGGATGGCAAAGCCCCAGAAAATGTGAAATGGGATCGATTGCTGGGTTATCAGACTTGGGGCAAACCGGTCACGATCGATAGTCTGAATAGCAGTTTAAAATATAGTTATGCTTTGAATGATGACTGGAACTTGGGACTCGTTGCAGCCCACAGTAAATCCAGAGTTGATGACTATTCAAGCTTTGCTTATGGATATTATCGGGAAGGCTGTCTAGAAGCGTATTCCTGTAATACGTTTGGTAAAGCTGGCGAGTATGATATTTACGATTATCAGAATCCAGATGAAACCTTTAAAACCAACCAATTTAAAGTCAAACTAGATGGGGTGATTGATACCAATTGGGCGCAACATTATCTAAATTTTGATATTACACAAACCAATAAATCGCGAGATCGTTTTGCTGGTGTCAATGAATGGATTGGTGTAGGTAATATTTATACAGAAACTATAGATTTTTCCCCAGTAACAGCGAATGCTGGACCAAAATATCAAGCACTTAAAAGTAAACAAACTGCATTTACAGCATTAGACCGTATTGAATGGAATGAACATTGGACCACTTTAATTGGCGGAAAATGGATCGAGCTTGATGAGCAAGCACATGCTTATGATGCAGAGGGTAAGCAGGTAATAAAAGTTCGCGATACCGATTTAGCTAAATTTTTACCGCAATTCGCAATCAGCTATAGCCCCTTGGAATCGACTACCGTCTATGCCTCGTATGCCAAAGGCTTGTCAGATGGAAAATCAGCACCTTGGTTTGCAGAGAATGCTGCTGAAACCCTAGCACCGATCTACTCAGAGCAATATGAAGTTGGTTTCAAACAACAGATCAAGCAGTTTTTATTGACTGCCTCGCTATTTGATTTACGCCAAGACAACCAATATAGCAAGCCGATTTCAGGACTTCGCTATTTTGTTGCGGAAGGCGAACAACATAGTCAGGGTCTGGAGCTCGGACTGAATGGTGCATTAACCGATCATCTGGCCTTAACTTCATCTTTTGCCTTGACTAAAGCCCGTTTAGAAAATGTAGAAGCGGTTGAATATGGTAATCATCAGGCGCAAAACGTGCCAAAAGCTCGTTTCGCAACACATCTTCGCTATAACGTACCGAGCATTGCAGGTTTCACTGTTCTGGCAGGTGGTCAATACAGTTCCAGCAAATATGCCAATAAAGAGGGTGCTGCGAAAGTTGCAGGTTATAGTGTGGTTGATTTAGGCGCTGCTTATCAATTTAAGCTAAATACGACCGATGCATTGCTGCGCTTGAATATTAATAATCTGTTCAACAAGAAATACTGGCGTGATGCAGGTGAATTTTTGGGTGATGATTATTTATTCTTGGGTTCGCCGCGTACAGCAACCTTGTCATTCAATCTGAACTTCTAAATTGGCTGCTTAATCAGGTTATATTGCTATGGA
This sequence comes from Acinetobacter sp. UBA5984, assembly GCF_002429925.1. Classification (NCBI taxonomy): domain Bacteria; kingdom Pseudomonadati; phylum Pseudomonadota; class Gammaproteobacteria; order Moraxellales; family Moraxellaceae; genus Acinetobacter; species Acinetobacter sp. UBA5984. The sequence goes on along the minus strand of NZ_DJBE01000047.1, from coordinate 20,095 downwards.
AAATATAGAAATTGCAGCGTTCATTTTAAACGTTTTAGGTGTCTGGCTGACCTCCAAACAATATAAAGTCTGCTGGTTGGTGAATATTGTCGCTGTATTTTTATATATGATTATTTTTTATCGTGTCAATTTATTTGCAGACGCAGCATTACAAGCCGTATTTATCTTGATGCAACTGTATGGCTGGTATAGCTGGTCGAAGAAAAATCATGACCAGGCTATCACCGTGCAGATTGGCTATTTGAATAAAAAAATCTGGGTATATAGCCTGATTGTGGGTATTGTCGCCGGTCTGGTGATTGGCGCCTTATTTGCTCATTTCACCACAGCATCACTCCCTTGGTTGGATTCCATGTTGGCCTCTTTTAGCTTGGTGGCAAGTTATTGGGCAGCCAAAAAATATATTGAAAGCTGGGGATTATGGTGTGTTCTAGATGTAATTTATGTCGGTATGTACACCCATAAATCATTGTATTTAACAGCCGTACTCTATTTTCTCTTTATTCTTCTTGCACTAAATGGCTGGAGGATGTGGCGAAATCTTTATAGAGTGACATTATCTTGAAATGACACTATTGCAAATAGAAATTTGAGGTGATGCTCTTTCCTTTAAAAAAAGTGTTTATAGACTAAAAACTTTATTTGAATTGGCCGCAGCTTGAAGATGTTGCTGATATTTTGTGAAAGCTAGCTACCATACATTCAAAGCGAACCGAAGTTCGCTTTTATTTCACTTCTTAAAAGAACCCGGCTGGTTTGGTCGAATAGCTGACTAGCAAGTTTTTAGTCTGCTGATAATGATCCAGCATCATTCTGTGATTCTCACGCCCAATCCCTGATTTTTTATAACCACCGAAAGCCGCATGGGCAGGGTAGATGTGATAACAGTTGGTCCAGACCCGGCCGGCCTGAATAGCACGGCCTGCACGGTAAGAGGTATGCGCTGAGCGTGACCAGACACCGGCACCGAGTCCATAAATCGTATCATTGGCGATCTTGATCGCATCATCGAAGTCTTTGAAGGTGGTCACAGCCAGTACAGGCCCGAAGATTTCTTCCTGGAAGGTTTTCATGTCATTGGTGCCTTTAAAGATGGTCGGTTCAATATAGAAACCTTGACCCACTTCATGACGTGCTTCACCACCGGTCAGGATCTGTGCGCCTTCTTCACGGCCAGTGGCAATACAACCCAGAATCTTGTCCTGCTGTTCCTGTGAGGCTTGCGCACCAATCATGGTGTCGGTATCTAACGGATGACCAGTCTTAATCCGTTGCACCCGCTCTACTGCACGCGCCAGAAATTCATCGGCAATACTTTCCTGTACCAAGGCACGGGAAGGACAGGTACAGATTTCACCCTGGTTCAGGGCAAACATGGCAAAGCCTTCCAGAGCTTTGTCCAGATAATCGTCTTCCTGATCCATAATGTCGGCAAAGAACAAGTTTGGTGATTTACCGCCAAGTTCCAGCGTTACCGGAATAATATTTTCAGTTGCATACTGCATTATCATTTGGCCGACGGCAGTCGAGCCGGTAAAGGCAATCTTGGCAATACGGGGATTGGTCGCCAGTGGACGGCCGACTTCGACCCCGTAGCCATTGACGATGTTCAACACGCCCGGCGGCAAAATGTCCTGAATCAGTTCAGCTAGCACCAGAATACTGACCGGAGTCTGTTCTGCAGGTTTCAGCACAATACAGTTGCCTGCAGCCAAGGCTGGCGCGAGTTTCCAGGCGGCCATCAGAATCGGGAAGTTCCAGGGAATGATTTGTCCGACTACACCAAGCGGTTCATGGAAATGGTAGGCGATAGTATCTTCATCAATTTCGGAAATGCCACCTTCCTGAGCCCGGATACAGCCGGCAAAATAACGGAAATGGTCAATGGCCAGTGGAATATCGGCAGCCAGCGTTTCACGGATCGGTTTTCCATTGTCCCAGGTTTCTGCTACAGCCAACATTTCCAGATTTTGTTCCAGACGGTCGGCAATTTTCAACAGAATATTGGAGCGGGTGGTCGGCGATGCTCTGTTCCATTGTTCTTTGGCTTTGTGCGCTGCATCCAGGGCCAATTCAATGTCTTCTACAGAAGAACGCGGTACTTTGGTAAAGACTTTGCCATCTACCGGAGAGAGATTGTCAAAGTATTCGCCTTTGACCGGAGCGACCCATTCGCCGCCAATGAAATTATCGTATTGTGCTTTAAATTGAATTTTTGAACCAGGTTGATTGGGATCGATGTAACGCATATTTATTTCCTTTGCTTATTTTCGTATGGCAAAACCGCTTCTACAGCTTTGGTATAAGGTACTTCTGCACCTTATTTGATTAATATAAATGAGGTAAGGTTGGAAAAAGGTTGGAGCTAGCATGTTCACGATCTTTTCATCTATTTTAAAAGAATAACGATTACAGCGGATGTAAATCATGAATTGTTGTGAGAATAAGGAATGATGACAAAACAAGATTTGGCGCAAAAAAGGCACAATATCGATCAGCTTCGGCAAAGTAGCAGTTTATCTCCCCTGCATGCAGAACAGCTGGGACAGAGTATTGCTAGTTCTTGGCAGCGCTCATCCTCGGCTGAAATCCCTAAGAATCGTTTAGCAGCACCACTGACAGATATAAAAAAGACCACTTCTTCTTTAACTTTAGCCTATGCTCTACACCATTGTGCACAAGACTTGAAACATATTGCAGAGCAGTCATCGATGGTGTTGGCAGTCGGTGATATAGGCAGCACCATCATCTGGACAGCGTCCAGCCCGCAAATGCAAAGTGCCGCAGAAAGTGTACATTTTATTGAAGGTGGACAATGGCGCGAAGAGCTAGTCGGAACCAATGCATTGGCACTATCCTTAAAAACTCAACAATCCAGCTGTGTCTTTTCCAGTGAACATTACATGTCCTCCATTCATGATTGGGTTTGTTACGCTGCTCCGATTATTGATCCCTATTCAAAACAGGTCTTAGGTGTCATTGATCTGTCAACTACCTGGCCAAAGCATAACAGTTTAGCACTACTAGCTGCGGAGCGCTGTGCTACGATCATCCAGTCGGCTCTACTAGAATGCCAGAAGCAGCGCCTGTTTATTCGGGCTTTTTCAGTACCTCAAGTGCTGTTTAATGGCAAGGTACTAGTTCTGACCCCTCGACAGATTGAAATTCTAGCCATTCTGGCCTTATGTCCGCAGGGCCTGAGTCTAGATACCTTGCATCAGGCCTTATATGGCGAACGCAAGGTCAGTATAGGGACTTTAAAAGCAGAAATGTCACAGTTACGCGATGTACTAGGTGGTATGCTGGGTTCCAGACCCTATCGTTTATTGGCGGATGTAGAGGCTGACTTTTTAATGATGGAGCAATCCCTAGATGCTGGATATATTGATTCAGCCTTGAAATTATGTACCGGCGTATTTCTGGCTAGAACAGAAAGTCCATTTCTATGCGCTTGGAGAGATTGTCTGGAATCACGCCTGAGCGATGCCATTTTCAAGGCTAATGAAACCGATGTCCTGCTGAAACATGTGGCACATTTTCCTGAAGCGATTGATGCTATAGAACGCCTGATTGAACTGATGCCCAAAATCCATCCCGTTCATCAGACTCTGTTAAAATATAAAAATCTTTAAAGCTGATGTAACTGTCGGTAAAGCTAAACAGTTAAAATAGGAAAATTCTGGAATATTAAGTATTATCCTTGCTTACTGTGGGTTTACTTATTGATTTAGACTGAACCTGATCCTAAAATTTTTATCAGTGGCTACCCAGTTTGCCTAGCTGCTTGATGGGATGCTCTTCATTAAAATCAGCTACGCTCACCTTCATGTCATTTGAAGGACGCGCAGTTTATTCCTCAGGGATCAAATATAATCGTAAGATAATACGCTATGAAATTTTATTTGTGGCTGAAACGGGCTAAAAAAATCTTGGCATTTTTCTACCATGGGATTAATGTCGATAATCATAATGAAAGGGGCTTGATAAAAAAGAAACACCCCCCGTTTTTATCCTCTTATGAAGGCAAAAGGATCAGCCAGGAACAGGAAAATGCATGTCTGCTCTTGGCACACTTCCTCAGAAAGTGAAACAGGGGCTGTTAAAAATGTAAGTCAGATGATTGGAAAGAAGACTTACATTGAGGCACTACATCGCCGCTTTAAAAATATCTACCACTTGGGCATGGCTGGCTTTACGTGGATTGGTCAGCATGCAGGCATCTTTTTGTGCATTTTCCGCCATGATGGCCAAGTCAGCTTCTTTTACATTCAATTCCGTCAGCCCAGATGGAATACCAATTGAAGCCGAAAGCTGACGAATGGCGCCAATCGCTTCATAAGCTGCTTCAGTTACGGTTAAGCCTTCTGTATTCACCCCCATCAATTGGGCAATTTTGGCATAACGTTCAGGACAAGCAATCAGGTTAAATTCACAAACATGGGGGAGCAGAATTGCATTACAAACACCATGCGGCAAGTTGTAGAAGCCTCCGAGCTGATGTGCCATCGCATGCACATATCCTAAAGAGGCGTTGTTAAAGGCCATTCCGGCAAGATATTGGGCATAGCTCATGGCATCCCGTGCTTCCAGATTATCCCCATTCGCCACTGCCGGGCTAAGCCATTCGCTGATCATGGTAATCGCCTTTTCTGCACAGGCATCAGTGATTGGGTTTGCTGCTGTAGACACATAGGCTTCTACTGCATGCGTCAAGGCATCCATACCTGTTGCCGCAGTCAGCCCTGCAGGTTTGGCCAACATAAGTTTAGGGTCATCAATCGCAATGAGTGGTGTACAACGCCAATCTACAATCGCCATTTTCACATGGGTATCGGTATTGGTAATGATACAGAAACGTGTCATCTCCGAAGCTGTCCCTGCTGTAGTATTGATTGCAATCAGTGGTGTCATCGGGACGGTACTTTTATCAATCCCTTCATAATCACGGATATGTCCGCCACCTGCAGTGACTAGGCCAATGCCTTTGGCACAGTCATGTGATGAACCCCCACCTAACGATACAATAAAATCACAGGCATTTTCATTATAAGCTGTAACTCCATGATGCACGTTAATATCAGTTGGATTGGGTTCCGCGCCTGGGAAAATATAACTGTCAACACCCGCCTCTTTCAAATAGTTTGCAATATCATCTGCAACACCAAATTTAAACAGCCCCGCATCAGTTACAATCAGCGCTTTCTTGGCACCTAAATTTTGTGCTTTTATCCCGATTTCTTTAGCACAGCCCGGACCAAAAAGTGAAACACAGGGAATATAAAAACCGTTAGTTTGATCTGAAATATTTTTAAAAGCCATGGTGTGATTCCTTCTACCATTCATTGATTATTTTATCGGTGACCCTCACCGTAATATGAGTATTGGATGAAGTTAAAAAGAATCCTACCTACCAAATACCTACCAATTTAAATTTTTGATTCTAGCCAAAATAATGAATCTGAAATATTTAAAAGTAGGTTGGCAAGGTTTAGCAGATACTGGGTAGATTGGTTCAATAGAGGGCATGTAAGTAGCGCACTAGGCTGTTTGCTACTTTCTGATTTTAAATAAATACTAAAGTGCTTTATTCATTTTTAAGATAAAGATAAACAGTACAGGGCTTAGAAATATCCATAGAGCCACAAAGCTGATACTGGAGCTAAACCGGGTCCGTAATAAAACCATTGCAACGAATAAGAAAATACCTGCTGCGAATTTAGTGTACGTAGGAAAATTCGCTAAAAAAGCGTACCGAGATTTTCGGGTTTTTAGAATCTGCTTTGCACTTACAGTATAAAAGGCAAAGCAGCTTAGCCAAAGCAGACCGATCACTGCAATCCATATCATGTTGATGATTCCTGTTGCGTAACTTTTAGTTTGGCGTGAATTTTATTGACCGCCTTTTGATGAATAGGGGTAATTTTCTGGTGTAACAATAGGGCGAGAAGTGCCAAGCTCCACAACATCAGATCGATTCGCAGAAATGGCCAATAAGTCGCAAAAGAATCAACATATTACTGGGAAACTAAATAATAAATATCAATCAGGGGAAGGGCTTTGTTGCACAAAGGTTTGAAAGACAATGCTGCCCTAATTGAGCTAAATTCAAGTGACAACTTGGGTATTAGGGCGATCTAATTCTATGAATTTATTCAAAACTGCTACACGTGCATGAATCTCATCCACCTGACTAGCAAAACTCCTTGCTGTTAATTTATCGCCTAATCATTTGATGCAATGCATTTTGGTTTCCACTAAACTTCGATGATGATAACCAGACCATTTTTTCCAAAGTGACCGACCTAGCCGTTTGACTGATTTTAATAATTCATTCCTCTCTAAAGATCTCAATTTCTTATGAAGCGCTTTCTGACAGGCCGATCACCTTGTACCTTAGGCAGTCATGAAATACCATGCCGCTGCAAGCAGCGGTGTAACGACCAGCGTGTCAGATAAGGAATACTCGGCTGCAATGTATAAGGGCAATCGTCTAGCGGCAACAAAGTGCGTTTTCGAAAAGCAACAATTGCCGCCTCATTTTCAGGCGATAACACGCTTGAGCGAGGATTCTTTGGCCCTGTTGTAAGATCATCTACTGAAGTAAGTTTCTTCCATTTTGCGACAGTCTTTTGATTGATGCCGTAACGCTTGGCTAGCGTTATTAAGCTCTCTTAACTATTTTGTATTGCTCGACGCACTGTCTGTGTCGTTGTGGCGCTGTTGTGTAGAACTTGTCCCATAGTGCTGCATCTTTCCATTTCTCTGAGAATATTACACCATTAAAATCTGGGACTAAACACCTAGCTAGAAAGTTCCACAGTTTGAAATTAAACGTCGATAAGCCAAGAAAAAGCACAAGCTGCCGATCATTCCGAGATAAAGCAATTTAGGCAAGACTAGCTCTGTAGGTACACCCATCTGATTGAGTTGAATAAACATCTGCACAATTTGGGTGGAAGGCAGGATTTCGCCAACGACTTGCATCCAGATAGGCATTGCAGCATGCGGCCAGGCCGCACCAGATAAAAAGAACAGTGGAATGGAAGTGAATACAATCACATGACCCGCACGTTCCGGCAAATCCAGAAAACTGGCGAATAGGCAGGTCATGCCAATTATTGTATAGATAAAAACTGGAACAGCCAGTAGCATCCCGAACAGGTTGCCACCACGTGGATAATCAAATAGCCAGAAGCTAAAGCCGAATAAATAGAAACATCCCAGACAGCCAATAGTAAAGACCGCTAAACACATCCCAACCAATGCATTTGCGTTTAATTCTACTTTTCTTTCCCGATATACTAAAATTAGCATACTCAAACCCAAAAGAATGGTTTGGTGAATAATTAAAGGTGCAACCGCAGGAAAGACATAGCTGCCATAGCCGGACAGCGGATTAAATAAAGGAATTTGATGCACAGAAAGGGCAGGTGAAAAATCCGAGACCTTGCCAAAGCGTTCAGTATAATCTGCCAAAGTTTGCTCAACTGATGTAGCTAAGCCCAGACCAATTTGTTTGGTCACTAAAAAGTTGGCCGTGCTTAAATACAGTCCAATTCCGCCTGTTTCACCATGCCTTAAGCTTTGCGATAAATTGTCCGGTAGTAACAAGATACCATCGGCTTTTTGAGATTCCATCCATTGTTTGGCTTCGGCAAAATTTCCGGTAATCGCCTGAATTTCGACATTGGGGCTTTGTGCCACCTGACCAATAATGCGGGTACTTAAGCTACTTTGTTCTTCATCGACAATAATAATCGGTAAGGCTTCAGCCTGCTGTGCCTGATAAGCGGTTGGATAAAAAAAGCTGTAAAACAAGACAGATAGAATCAGCGTGGTAAAGATCGTGCCGTGACTGACGATATCTTTAAAGCTTTGTAGATAGTAAAACCAAAGGGATTTCATGGTGTTGCTCCTTTGGCGATTTTTTTAAGAAACAGATAAGCCAGCAGAGCGTAGACTAGGGCATAGATCAGCAGCATTAATCCAGCTTGCAGTGAAATATGCAATGGACTACCAATCACCCATTGTTCAGTTTGTAATTTGGCATAGGGCGTGAACGGAATAATATTGGACCAGAACTGGGTGAATAGGGGCGCATTATTTAAAGGTAAGGTCACACCGGCAAAACTTAAAGATGAACCACCATAGACCGCAATGATGCCAAAAGATTTACTTAAATCTTTGGTTGCTAGAACCACTGCACTGCTTAAAAATGCATAAGCGCTATATAGCAGAAATTGTGCCGATAGAATCAGAGCGAGCGAGCCGGCAACAAACCAGCCGCGAATTTCAATCAGCCAGAACATCCAGATCCAGGTCCATAGACTAAAAATAGCCACATAGACCAGGTTCTTAGACAGTAATGTCATCCAGATGGATGAGTTGCTAATCCAGCTTGTTAAGGTCTGCCGCTTCAGTTCCTGACCGACGGAAAATGCCACACAACAACACAGCAGTAAATGCAGAATTGCCGGAATGACATAGAGTTCCAGATAGAATTCATAATTCAGTTGTGGATTATACAGCGGCGATATTTTGATATGCGGTGACGGTGCTTCGAGAGAAGGCAGCCGGTTGCCCAGATATTGCTGTCCGCTAAATTCAGCCAGTGCTTGCAGGGTACTGACCAGCATGGCAGAGGAAATGGTATTTCCGATACTGAAATAACTCTGGTTAAAGGCAATACTGATGTCAGCATCCCGGGCACGAACCAGACGTTGCTCGGCACCGCTGGGAATATGGATATAACCCCAAATTTTATTTTGATTTAACAGGCGCTCAATTTCAGCTGTTTGTTCCGACACCGTAGCAATTTTAAGAGTATGATTCAGCGCCACATGCTGATAAATGCTTTGACTCAGCGCACTCTGGTCTTGATCAATAATCGCAATCGGTAAATGATCCGGTTTCCCTTGAGCAAACATGCTGCTGAATAAAATAATCACCAGTGCAGGTGCGAGCGTGACCAGACACAGATCCCATTTTTCGCGGAGCAGATAGCGCAGTTCGCGCCATATACCCGTCCACATTATCGGGTCTCTTTCAGTTTAAATAACACGCTCATCCCAACTTTCAGTTCAGGAATCGCTGGTGTGGGCACAAGATGCAGCTTAAAACTTCGCACATCATAACCGCCGGTTTGGCGTGTGGTCTTAATGGTGGCAAATTCACCTTCAGCACTGATCTGCTTGATTTTAAAAGTGGCGGTTTTATCTAGGGCGGGAATATAACCTTCAATACTGCTCATTTTCTGAAACGGGGCATATTGGTCTTCACGAATATTCAGGCTCACCCACATTTGATCTTCAAACAGGCTGACCACAGGGACTGCGGTGGCTACCAGCTCCGAGACTTTGCCATAGGTTTTAGACACCGTTCCGTTTACAGGTGCTACTAATTGGGTTTCTGCTTCTAAAGCATTGGCTTCATTCAGCGCAGCCTGGGCAATATCTACCTGTGCATCGGCGGAACTCTTTTGCTGCGAAGTGCTGCCACGTTTGGCACGTGCGTATTGCTGATACGCCGCCTCTGTCATTTGCGCCGCTGATTGACTGGCTGCATACAATTCATCACGGCGCTGGCGTGAAATCACACCTTCCTTCAATAAATTTGCACCACGCTCATAAGAAACTTTGGCTAAATTTTGCTGTGCTTTCAGCGCTTGCCAGTTGGCATACAGACTGGCGATATTTTCTTCCTGCGAGCCGCGTTCAGCAGTCGATTGTAAGGCTAGCGCAGATTGTAAAGCCGCTGCGGCTTGCTGTTTTTTGGCCTGAATTTCCGGGCTGTTTAAGCGCACCAGTACATCGCCTTTTTTGACCCGCTGACCTTCTTCTACATAAATTTCTTCAATACGGCTTGGCACTTTGGTCGCCACCTGAACTGTTTCAGCTTCTACACGACCCTGCAATTCAAGCGGAGCCGGTTGGTAGCTTTTCCATAATCCAAAAGCGATGACTGCCAGCAGAACTGGAATCAGGGCGAGCAATAAATATTTTTTCTTTTTAGCGATTTCAGGAGCTTGTTGTTGCTCGGTCGAAGTCGTCGCGTTGTTTTCTATTTCAGTTTTTGTTTCTATCTGTTGCGCAGGCGATTTATCTGTATCGCTGGATGAAGCCGCTTCATTCACAGGATCATTGGATTGTTGATCTTCGTTCATGTTCGGCTCCATTAGCGAATATAGTGAGTGTTGGTATGTTGGATGTAGTTCGGAAATTCTGCAATCGAGCCATGGCTTTGTAATAGTGTGGCCAGTGACATCACATATTTGTAAGCATTCAAGGCAGTTTCGGCTCGTAGTCCGCTCAGCATATTTTGTGCATCGATGACCTGTATGGCGGTGCCCGTATCTTCTTTAAAAGACAATTCTTGGATGCGTAAATTTTCCTGTGCGGCTTTCAAGTTTTGTGCCAGAAGTGCATCACTTTGCTGTGCGCTGAGTGCTTCGCTATAAGATTTATAAATCAGATTTTCAATTTCCTGCTGGGTGCGTGCAGTGAGCAGTTCTGTGGCAGAGCGTTTGAGTTCGGCAGCCTGAATATTTTTGTTTTTATCGATCCCGGAAAACAGGTTATAGCGTGCGGCAACTCCGACAATCCAGTTTTCATTTTGATCCAGACTATATTCACCAAAAGCAAAAATATTCGGTTTTTTAGCTGCTTGCTGGGCTTTGACATTGGCTTGGGCCAATTGGGTATCCAGCTGCATTTTTTGAATCAGCGCAGAGTTTTGACTAAAGGTTTTCAGCAGATGATTTAAAGCCTGTGGCTCAGTTTTATTGACAAATAAAGGCGTCGAAAGTTCGGTGATGCCGCTTTCCTGAAGCAGATTATTCAGCTGGAACAGGGCAGCATTCAAATTGGCTTGCGTATTTTGCTGGCTGCGCTCGGCATTATTGCGTGCTACTTCAAACTGCATGCGTTGGCCTTTACTGATAAAACCTTGCTGTTCCATCTTTAAGGCATTGCGATAATGCTGCTGCATAGCATTCAGATTAAACAGCGCTGCTGCATGCAGTTGCTTTTGGAGCTGCACATTGAAATAACTTTGAATCAGTTCAAAACGCTGCGTGTCTTGCTGCTGTTTGTTGCTGAGCTGACTACGACCGACCTGAATATTGGCAATTTCTTTGGCACTACGGGTGAGGCCTCCGGTATATATTGGCATAATCACGGAAACAGTGGGGCGAATCACCTGATCTTCAAGGATGACATTAGACGTATCCGGAATCAGACCAACTCCGCTATGAATAGTATTGTTAAGTCCATCACGCAGTGGATCGGTAATACCTGCAGGTAGATCCACGCCATTACTGGCCTCCCACTCATTAAGCCGGCCATTCACGCCTTGGGAGAGTGAATTCTCCAGATTATTTTTAAATTGCTTTAATGGAATATCGACTTCACTGTGAAAGGCATAGGCACGAACATTCAGATCGACACGCGGTAGACCTACGCCTTTTACTGCTTCAGCTTCAAGTTTTGAAGCCTGTTCCAGACTTTGATAGGCTTGGCTGCTATAAGAATTTTGCAACAACTGACGTTCAGCGTCCTGAAAGCTGATGCTCTGTGCATGAGCAAAGCTGCCATACATCATCGATGCAAGCAGATTTAAACCCCAGACAAGCTGTCTTTTATTTTTCTTTAAGTTCATAAAGTCGCTAAACTGATTTAAAGCCGGTGATGTTATCCGGCTAGTATAAATCAAAGGTTCGTAGATAGAACTAGTGTAAAGTTATAGTATTGTTTCTTGTACATTTGTCTATAAAAAAGGAAGCTTATGCATCCTTAATTAACCCGAATCGCGGATAAGAAATTGACTTGAAAAATAAGAGGACTAGAGGCATCAGTTGAGTTACCACTGCTTCCGCCAAATGTTTAAATAAACCCTTGTTTTTAAAAGGTTTTATTTTTTATCTAGGGTTTTACCCCTCAACCTACCCCTCATCAAATTTTGGATGTGAAAAGGGCTTTGTTGCATAAACCNNTTCAATGCTGTTTAATGATCAATACTCAGCAAGTTTTATATAGACCGCAATATTCGGGGAAATTTTTACTGGAAAATAACGAAAATGGTGGAAAACGATTCATTCTAAGTCATCTTGACGATGTGATCAGATTCAAATTTTGTAATATCTCGATTTCTAGTCTCCCAAAACAGTGCATATATTTAATAAATAGTAAATATAAATAAAAATCATTATTATTTGTTGTTTTGGTTTTTTTATAATGCTTCCATACATTTCCATTCGTTCTGCCGCCAAATGCCATATAGATTACTCCCACTTAGTTCAGCAATATTAGCAATCATTAATGTGTCGACTCATGCTCAGGCAACGGATACTGAAACAGCTCAAAGTTTACCGACGATAACAATTCAAGCTCAAGCCGAACAAAAGGAAAATAAAGAGTATGCTGCAAAAACTGCATCCTCTGTATTGCGTTCAAATGATCCTATATTTGAAACGGCACAATCCATTAGTGTCATAACGAGTGAGCAAATTCAAGAAAAACAGCTTAAAACTGTTGCCGATGCTTTAGAAGGCGTTGCTGGTGTTACATCAGGTTCATATGGGCGTCGTGGTTGGGATGATTTTATCATTCGTGGTCAAATTTCGAGTGCGCAAACCTATGTTGATGGATTGCGCGTGCAAACTTCAACAAATGTCTTAAGATCTGAAGATATTAGTGGATTAGATTCTATTCAAGTTGTGAAAGGGCCTACTTCTGTGGGTTTTGGTTTAGCTCTGCCAGGGGGCTTGGTGAATTTAACGACAAAGCGCCCCGAAGCGGAAACGTTTTATCGGACCAATTTGAGCTATGGAAGCTATGGGCTTAAAGAAGGCACATTTGATATTAACTATGCGCCAAATCAAACTGAAAAAGGGGCATTTCGTTTCGTTGGCCGTGTGTCTGATCAAGATGATCCGACAGATTATGTATATTTTAAAAATCAGTATTTAGCATCATCATATAACTTTGATTTAAATGATAAAAATGATCTTTCTGTGATTGCTAGCTATCAGCACAGAAAATATATTCGAAATCAGGGAATTCCGCAAAACTATCAAAATTATGGACGTAACATTTTTATTGGAGAGCCTGATCGCTATTATGATGTGGACGTATATCGTGTAGGCAGTAACTTCACTCATTATTTTGATAATGATTGGATTTTTAAGCAGAATTTTGCTGTGACGAAAAATAGCAGCTGGAGTAACTCAGTTTTTGCGGCTTCTGGAGCGGCCTTCCCAATTGTGAAACGGCAAGTCAATTATCAAGATAAGCAGGATACTAATTTTGCATTAGATAATTATCTGCAGCGAAGTTTTAAAACAGATCATATTGATTACGAAGTGACAGCCGGAGTTGATATGATGAAAGAGCGCAGTGACTACTATCAGCGGGTTGATAATGTAAACCCGATTGATGCAGATAACTTAGAGCATGGCATTACCCCTACGACGCAAGGCAAGCCGTCATGGAATTTGACCTATAATCAATATACCGGGCTTTATTTAAGAAATACCATTAAAATTGATGATCAGTGGATTTTAGGCTTATCTGGACGCCATGATTGGACGCAAGTGAGTGTTGAAAACCAAATAAATAATACAACCGTACAAAACTCGGATAATGCATTTACGGGCAGTGCATCATTGATGTACCGCATCAATGATTTCTTTGCGCCCTATATTAGCTATTCAACTTCATTTATGCCTGTAACCGATACTGGAGCGAATAGTACATTACTCGACCCCGAAGAAGGTAAACAAACGGAAGTTGGTATGAAGTTTCAAGGACTTGACCAGCGTTTACAAGGATATATCGCTTACTATGATCTCACGCGCCGCAATGTTACAGAAAATGATTCAACTCTAGGCTATTCAATTCAAACCGGTGAGCAGCAAACCAAAGGCTATGAAGCAGAATTATCTGCAGCTCTGTCTAACCAATGGCATGTATCCGCTGCCTATAGCTATATCCCAACTGCTGAAGTCACCGAAAGTTTAACCAGTAGTGAGATTGGGAAGCGCATTAATCATGTCCCTAAAAATGCAGCATCATTGTCTAGCCAATATTATTTTAGCCCAGATAAACTGGGATGGAATATGGGGGCAGGAGTACGTCTTCAAGGGGAACGAACAGCACAGCGTGGAACATATTCTGTCCGTATGCCGAGTTATACGTTATTTGATGTGAATGCTGGCTACGATGCTCAACGTTGGGGCATGGGTTTAAGCATTAAAAATTTATTTGATAAAGATTATATTCAAGGTACAACACCCAATGCCCAGTTGCTCAGTTTTGGCAGCCCGCGAACTTTTCTCTTTAATGTGAAGTTTAAATATTAATCAGTTCTTGTTTTTCGTCCATTGAACATTTTGTAGTTAAATTTAACCATATATTTTTGAGGAACTTTGATTTGAACGATCAAAGTTCCGATGTCTTTCAAGGTATCACACAGTGAAAAAACTTTTTTTAATGCTGATTGCTGCACTGAGCCTAGGTTTTTTAACAGCATCCATGAGTGCATTTGCAGCTAAAGTGAGTACGCATATCGCATTAATTTCTCAGATAAACGGGCCATCATACGCAAATGATTTGGCTATAAAACAGCACTTAGAAGCCTTGGGATATGCCGTTCAAATATTAGACCAGCTCCAAGATCCAAAACAAATTAAACAAGTTGATGCAATTATTTTGTCTTCAACAGTTGGATCAAAAAACTTAAAAGCAGGGTGGCGTCAGTTAGAAATTCCACTGATGACATGGGAAAGTGATTATATTGATGATTCAGCCATGACGGGGAAACGCTCAGGTCAGGATTTTGGTGAAGTCGATAAAGCTCGATATTTATGGCTTGTAAATGCGCCACACCGCTTATCTGCGAATTTACCTGCGGGCACGCTGAATGTTTATAAAAAACAGACCATGATGAATTGGGGGAAACCTGGATTAGGGGCTACGATCATTGCGACGGTCTACGGCGAACCTGAAAAAGCAGCGATTTGGGGATATGAAAAAGGTGCAACTATGGATTATGAATCTTTAGCGCCAGCTAAACGGCTGATGTTCTTTCTTCATAATGACACTTTTTCAGACTTGTCTTCAGATGGGGTTAAGCTATTCGATGCGAGTGTAAAGTGGCTGATGGCGCCGGAAAATTCAAAGTGATGGCAATATAGTTACAATTTTTAGGGTGTATCCTTATTTGATGTATATATTCCATTCTTCTCATCTATTGAAATAAAATATTTTTATGCCCTGTCTAAAATTAATTATTTGAATAGATTTCGCAGAGTTTGAACTGATGAAATTTGGATAAAAATCTAACAAACCACGAAATTTTATGGTAGCTACTTGTTGGAAGATTATGAGGCGGGGCAACTACAAAAACTTACCTTGCCTTTGAGGTAGATGTATACCCGACTTATTTTGAAATGATTGTGGAAATTCCACAATTGTCAAGTTGCAAGTTGATTGAAGTCGTAGGAATTATCGATGATCTGATTGTCGATAAAAGCTATGTCTGAAACAGCACTTCTTGCAGTAAGCAATTTGTTTGGAAGTAAAAATATTGAATAGTTATGTTTCGATACATAAAATAAATTTTGTGCCAAATTGACATCACAACTTTATTTTTAATCTAAGTCTTTGTAATAATATAATTATATTTTTTAATCCATCACTGGATAATATTTTGATAGCAAAACTTTGCCCAATCACTCATCAATCCTTTTCGTTTTTCTAGATAAGCACCACGTAAATAAGCCGCTTCTACTTCATCTGGTAATTTATGTGCAAGCACATGCTCACAAACTTCACGTGGATAATCGGTTTTGTCAGCAGACCAGTCACGAAATGTAGAGCGGAAGCCATGTGTCGTGATTACTCTATTCTGTTTAGGGTCAAGATAGCCTAAGCCATTTTTCTTTAAACTTCTGTTCATGCATTCGTTTGATCAGAGTGGTCAATTACATGTCAGAAAGCATCTGCCCATTACGAGGTGCAGGAAAAATGAAATCTTGTGCTTGAGTATATGCTTGAATTGATTTAAGCAAATTAATAGCTTGTTGAGACAAAGGAACACGATGCTCTTTATCTGCTTTCATTCGTTCTTTAGGAATAATCCAAACCTTTTTCTTAAAATCAATTTCTTGCCATTTTGCCCCAAAAATCTCACCAGAACGGCAAGCAGTTAAAATTGCAAATTCTAGGGCTTTAGGAGAAATACCTTTTTTCTGTCTTAGGTGCTGAATAAATTCAGCAAGATGTTCATAGGGTAACGATGGGTGAGGGCGTGATTCCTGCTTTAAATTACCTAGAATTGGTTCTAGATTGCCTTTCCATTCAGCAGGGTTATCACCTACAAAATATCCCATAGCTTTGGCATAATCAAAAATGGTTTCTATACGACCACGAATACGTTTAGCTGTTTCATTTTTATCAATCCAGATAGGCTTAAGAACTTCGGCAATATCAACTTTAGTAATGGTACTAATACTCATATCACTTAAAGTTGGGTAAATATAAGTTTCTAATGTAGAAGTCCATTGACCAATATGTTTTTCATTTTTGAGTTCACGGGTTTTATTTGCTATAACAACTTTTGCACACTCAATGAATGTTTTGTCACGTAGTTTCTGAATATGAAGCTTGTTGAGCTGTTCTTGTTTATGTGCAATTGGATCAATGCCATTTCGAATTTGTATTCTTAATTTTATTGCTTTAGCACGGGCTTCAGCTAAAGAAACTTCGGGGTAGGGACCAATACCAATATCACGGCGATGAGGCTTTAACTTTCCGTCTTTATCTAGACGTTTTCCCACTACTGCACGTAAAATCCAGACACGAGAACTATTCACAATACGTAGGTGCAAACCATCTACACCACCGACAGCATGCCTACCATTTTTTTGATTTTTGCTACACTGAGTGCCGAGAGTTCTTTGGCTTTTTTAGGCATAGGGTTATTCTTGTCCCACATAACAACCCACATAGAATATTGGAAATGGTTGGATTAAGCAAGACGTGGTTGGGAAGTTTTTGTTTTAAGTTATTGAAAGATAAATTTATATTGGATTGAGGCGGACTGTGTAAAACAAGTGTTATACGGACACACCAAACTCAAAACTCTAGTTCTGATGTTCAATAGTACCGAATTATTCTGCGTAATTGATGATTTTTCTTAAATTTGAATCAACTTATTGAGAGTTTCTCAAACAAAACCGTGGTTCCTTAAGAATCAGAACTGCTCAATTTACAATTTCAGAAATCTGCTTTATTGCCATTTGATACAAATGCTCTCATTTCAATAATTTCAAAGCCTTTTTTTAGCTGGGTAAAAGAAGGTAAAAGCCATTTATTTAAGTACTTGCCTTGCTATCAAAGGATGATTCATCTAATCAATATGCATGAATTAGCTCTACAAGCCTTACATGTGACACTGATGAAAGGCCAAGGTACACAATATCTATGGATTGATTCAACAACTCTGCCAGTTTGTAAAACTCAACGTATTCAGCATCATAAATTATTAGTCCAAATTGCATCTCGTGGTAGAAGCTCAATGGGCTGATTTTATGGCTGTAAATTACATATTGCGATGAATCAATTTGGTGAAATTGGCTGTTCTGCTTTATCGAATGGATATGTTGCTGACATAAAAATGGTTGAGCAATTGGTTGCTGGTGTAGAAGCAAAACTTTACGGGGATCGAGGTTACATCAGCCAAGAATTAAAAATTAGATTGAAATATCAAGGTATTGATTTAATTATTTATCATCGAAAGAATATGCAGGCTATTCAACTTTGTGTATCAGATGAATATCACCTAAGACAACACAATAAGATAGAAACATTATTCAGTTTATTGAAGGGGCAATACAATTTAGTGACGAGTAAAGCACGTAGTCTTCATGGATTTCTGCGTGGAATTTACGCCTCACTATGTGCATATCAACTCCCTCATCAAAATAAGCCAACAATTCAAATTAAGGAATCATCGGCTTAAGCAGGATTCGAGTTAAATAAGCTTTCAAAATAGCTTGATAAACTAAAGCTATTTTAAGCAGGCAATGAATATGAAATAAAACGCTAAAGAAAAATAAAAAAAACAGCGTATGATTTACTCAATTGAATTTTAGATGATGCAGACAAGATGATCCGTAATGATTGGTCACGTGCCGAAATACAAGAAATTTATGACTTGCCTTTAATGGATTTACTGTTTCAGGCACAGCAAATTCATCGCCAAAACTTTGAACCGAATACTGTTCAGGTCAGTACTCTGCTTTCAATTAAAACGGGCCGTTGTCCGGAAGATTGTAAATACTGTTCGCAATCTGCACATTATGATACTGATCTGGAAATTGAAAAACGCGTAGAAGTACAAAAGGCGATTGCTGAAGCCAAACAGGCCAAAGCTTCCGGTTCGACCCGTTTTTGCATGGGCGCAGCATGGCGTAACCCGCATGAACGCGATATGCCGTATGTGCTGGAATTGGTGCAGGAAGTCAAGAAACTGGGCATGGAAACATGTATGACCCTAGGGATGCTGAATGCCTCACAAGCGGAACGTCTGAAAGATGCAGGGCTAGATTATTACAACCACAACCTTGATACCTCACGTGAATATTATGCCAATGTCATCAGTACACGTAGCTTTGATGACCGCTTAAATACGCTTGATCATGTGCGTAATGCCGGAATTAATGTCTGTAGTGGCGGTATTGTCGGCTTGGGCGAAGGCGTACAAGACCGAGTCGGTTTGTTATTTGAACTAGCGACTATGCCGATTCACCCGGGTTCGGTGCCCATAAATATGCTGGTTCCTATTGAAGGCACACCACTGGCCGATGTTGAAAAACTGGATGTGATTGACTGGATTCGTACTATTGCGGTAGCACGGATTATTATGCCGAAGAGTTATATCCGCTTGTCGGCAGGTCGTGAATCTCTCTCTGACTCTGATCAGGCACTGGCATTTATGGCTGGAGCTAACTCATTATTTTCAGGTGATAAATTGCTTACTGCCCCGAACAGTGGTGAAGGTAAAGACAAAGCCTTGTTTGCTAAATTAGGCTTAAAAGCTGAAGCTGCCAAGAAAACAGCTAAAGAATTGGCTGTAGATGCGATGCAACCTGCTTAATTAATCGTGTAACAAACAGGGATCATTTCAACTTGAATTGGTCCCTTTTATTGGAGCAGACAAAATGAAGATACTGATGATTACGGGTTGGGGGCTAGGAACAGCGGTCTTAACCCCCGTTTGTAGAACAGTTACGGCAGCAGCATCAAGTTGAAGTATGGGATATTTTTGATCCTAACGTGGAAAGTATTTTGGCCGAAAAAGTTAGGCAGGCGAGTTCTTTTGATGTCTTGATGGGATGGTCTTTGGGTGGACAGTTGGTACTTTTGCTGACTAATGAAATCCAGCAACAATTGAAAATTGCCAAGCCAGTGATTTGCTGTATGTCAAATCCCTGTTTCGTGGCCAACGAAGCATGGCCACAGGCAATGCCAGTTGAACAATATACACAATTTAAATCCTCCATACTGGCTGATCCCAAACGCGGGATGCAGTGCTTTTGTACCTTGGTCACTTTAGCTGGCGCAGCAGCACGTGAACGTACAAAATTATTGCACCAACAGTTAAATAGTATTGATTTAAACTATCAGGTTAAGCATCTTTATCTATTGCAGCAATTAAATCTAGTGGATATCTTAAAAAATCATTCAGTCAAGATGCTATTTATATTTTCCGAGAATGATATGTTGGTTCCTTACAAAGTTAGTCAAGAATCTGTGTTTTTAACAACCCAAAATCTGAATTTGGTAAAAATACAGGGCACGCACGATGCCATCCTTTTTGATACCAAGTTACTCGTTGAGCCAATTTTAAAATTTTTAGCCGATCTGGCTTAAGCAAAAAGAAATTGGTAGCTCTTGACGTTTCATTTTCAGATTTAACGCGCTAAGATCAGTTTTAGTTTTAATAGGCTTTGTTGCACAAAGATTTAAAAGACAGCACCTGCTTATCTGAACAGAACTCAAGTGACAACTTGGGTATGAGGACGACCTAATTCTGT
>NZ_DJBE01000056.1:44609-72454 GCF_002429925.1 Acinetobacter sp. UBA5984 | reverse complement strand
TCAGGAATTATATATATTTGTAGCACGATATCCATTAATACATATGGCTTAAGATGATGAAAAAATTCTCTCTTTGGGGTACTTTGGCTTTAAGTTTGGCAACTTTTGTATCTCCTGCAGTTATTGCCAATGATTTGACAGCTGAAGAAAATGACATGATCGTGAAAGAAGATGTTGCGTCTGCACAGGTAATGATCGAAGTATGTCCAGGCATTATTGGTCAGAATGCAAAATTCGATACAACGATTCAGCAGCTGATTCAATCTTATCTAAAAGAATACTCAGACAAATCTATGACCTATCAAAAACTTCAGGCAGACAGTGAATACAAGACTGTGCTTGAAGAAGCGCGTCAAGGTGCAAAACAGACTGCAAAAGACGAACAAAAAACAGCGTGTGAAGATGTTTTAGCCTATCAGGAATAAGGTTTTTCTCGCTGAAATGAGACGATGCCAGCATCGTCTTTTTTCTCTTACACATTTCTTCATAATTCTACAGCTTCACTACATTTCCCCTCTTTTCAATTTTAAAAATATCTTTAAGCTAACAAATTATTGTTCTACATGTAATTTTTGAGTTTTTTGATGAAACATACATTAATTAAAAGTTTAAGTTTATCTGTTGTTGCTGGTATGACACTTTGGGGCAGCTCGGTTTATGCAGCAAATGAAAATATTGAAGTCACCCCAAACCAGGAAATTACCAAGCAAGAATTGGCTGCGATTTATGTCTTTTCTGAAATTTGCCCAAGCATGGTCAAAGACAAAGCAAAATTCAATCAAGGTTATAACCAGCTCGTGATTGAATATTTGCCGGGTCAAAAAAATCCGGTTGAACGGCTGAACCAGATGGTAAAACAGTCAGATTTCCGTAACATTCTGGCCGAAGCACAGAGCGACGCCAAAAAGGCTGGCAAGAAAAAGAATCAGGCCATTTGCAATGAGTTGGTGAGCTACAGTAAATAATCCACTTTTTGAGTGATTGCTTACAATACTTTTGAAATAACCCCGGGTTTCCCATAGAAGTCAGCCTAGCTTTGTCCTAAAATGCTAGGCTCTTCGTGCTTACATCAAGATATTGGAACCCACTAGAAATGACCCAAAAAACTGCCCTTGCTGCATTATTATTAATTCCTAGTTTTAGCTTTGCAGCAACTGTCTTATCTGCACCACCAGAATTGAATAATAAATCTTATGTGCTAATGGACTACGAGACAGGGCAAATTCTCGCATCAAAAAATGAAAATGAAAAATTAGCCCCTGCTTCAATGACCAAGATGATGACCAGTTACATCATCGAGCAGAAGTTATTAAGTGGTGAGCTGACTGAAGATGAACAGGTTCGCATGAATGAATCTGCATGGTGCCGTGGTAGCAGTGCAGAATCATGTATGTATGTACCTTTAAACGGTACGGCGACTGCACTAGAAATGTTGCGTGGGATTATTATCCAGTCTGGTAATGATGCGTCTAAAGCGATGGCTGAACATATTGCAGGGAACGAGGGTACCTTTGCACATATGATGAACCAGGAAGCGAAACGGATCGGCATGACTAATACCAGCTTCATCAACTCGACTGGTATGCCAGCTGAAGGCCATTATTCGACAGCGAAAGATATGGCAACTTTGGCTCAGCACATCATCAAAGACAGTTCAAAATACTATCCAATTTACTCTGAAAAAGAATTTACTTTTAACGGGATTAAGCAAGGTAACCGTAATGCCCTGCTCTATACTGATCCAAGTGTAGATGGTCTGAAAACTGGTCACACCGATGAAGCCGGTTACTGCTTAACGACTTCTTCAAAACGTGGTCCGACTCGTCTGATTTCAGTGATTTTCGGTGCACCAACCATGAATGAACGTGCATCACAAACACGTGAACTTCTGGCTTGGGGTTATGCAAACTTTGAAACCAAAAATGTTCAGCCAGCTAAACAGGTTCTAGCCAAGTCTAAAGTCTGGTTTGGTAAGGAAAATGAAGTTCAGATCGGTCTTGCAGAAAACTTTAACGTGACTATGCCTAAAGGTCAGGCCAATGCCATTAAAACTCAATTGGTCGTTCAGCCTAAACTGACTGCACCTTTACAACCAGGTCAAGTCGTAGGTAAATATGTGGCGACTTTAAACGGCAAAGTGATTGCTGAGAAACCACTTGTTGCACTAAAAGCAGTTGAAGAAGCTGGTTTCTTTGCTCGTATGCTGGATCATATCAAACAATTTTTTAGTAACCTGTTCTAATATTTATTATCAATATTAGATCTTACTAAAGCGAAAGCACACATTCATCGAATGTGTGCTTTTTTATTTTATAATACTTATAAACTTTCAGGATGACACTGACATGAGCCAAAACATTCGCCCTTATCTGGATACTCGCCCGCAAGTCGCTGACTCCTGTTATATCGATCCGATGGCGGTAGTCGTAGGTGATGTTGTTTTAGGCGAAAATGTATCTGTATGGCCTTTTGCCGTAATTCGTGGTGATGTGAATCATATTCGTATTGGTAAGAACTCGAATGTACAGGATCATTCCATGTTGCATGTGAGTCATAAAAAGGCGGATAAACCTGAAGGTTCACCATTGATTATTGGTGAAGATGTCACGATCGGTCATCATGTAAAATTACATGGCTGTACCATTGGTAATCGTGTTTTAGTGGGTATCGGTACAATTATTCTGGATGATGTAGTTGTTGAAGATGATGTGATGATTGGAGCAGGTTCACTGGTACCACCGAATAAGGTATTAGAAAGTGGATACTTGTATGTAGGCAGTCCAGTCAAAAAAGTGCGTCCACTGACTGAGAAGGAAATAGCTTTCTTGCCTTATTCAGCACAGAATTATGTGAAAGTCTCAGGTCATTACAAATAAATCGACAAACTAAGGCTACTTTATGTAGCCTTATCTTAATTAAGGAATAACCACATAATCGTTCTTAAAACTATTGGCTTCAAAGTCTCCCTCTACTAGATGCACAAATTTCTGGTCAATCTTGTTCAGTTCTAAGCAATCATCCACATCAATCACGGCATCGGTATGAGGCTTAAACCAAGTTTTTTCAATGGCCAGCTTGCCTTGTGCTTTAGCCTCAGTCTTATTTTTTGCAGCAACTACCAGATATTTATGGATTTCACCAAACTGATCTGGCACATAAGCACCCAGATTGATCAGGAATAGTTTTAAATCCTGTTTTACAGGTATGTCCGTCACCTGAACCTGATAATTCAGATCCTGATAGTTGACACCATTGATCGTCATCCAACCATCGACATGCAGGCCTTTTTGTAAACCAAACCATTGCTGCTTCAAATATGGGAAAGCTGTCTTAATATCTGAACTAATGACCGGAATTACGTCATGTACTTCTACATTGGCTTTTTCATGCTTTCCGCCCAATAAAGCAATGTAGAGCTTGAGTTCAGACATAAAAAAATCCTTTAAAAGCAAAATAGAGAAGACTTTAGCCGCATAGTATAAATGAAACTTACTCGTTCCACTTCAAGTCAATCATCTCATATTCTTAAAATCCTGAAATTCACTTAAATCAGCATCAATACAGTGGATAAACAATCCTAATTTGATCTATTTTTAAGCAAGCTTATTTATATTAAAATAAGGTCCGAACTCCCCTTCTCTTATAAATGAGTCACGCCAATGAAGTAAGTCTATTTTTCTCATCAACGATTATTTTTAGATTGATGTGCAAAATAGATCGTCTGGCTTGATCTTTTCTAGAAAAAATCTCTTGTTTATTTTGTGCATCCTGTATTTATGAGGTTATTTATGACTCAACAGGCATGTGTAATATCCAATCTGACTTTAGAATTCCCGTCCAAAGTCATATTTCAGAATTTAAATTTTACCCTTCCTAAAGCTCAGGTCAGCGCTTTAATAGGCCGTAATGGACAAGGTAAGTCTTTGCTCATGCAGCTTTTGCATCAGACTCAGTATTCTACTCCACATTGCTCAGGTAAAGTTTCCTGGCAAATGCATAATGCCTATCTACCACAATTGCATCGGTTAAAGGCAGCCACAATTGCTGAAGCACTCGAAGTAAGTCAATTACATCGTGCTTTTAAAAATGTTGAACATGGTACAGTCAGTTTCGAGGATTATGAGCTACTTGAGGATAGTTGGCACTTGCCGCATGAATGGCAGCAACTGTTGAGCTCAGCACAATTACCCACCGATCTGGACTTTCCTGTGCAATATTTGAGTGAGGGCCAAAAGACCAAACTTGCTTTATGTAGCTTGTTCTTAAAGCCTGAATATTATTTATTGCTGGATGAACCGACTAACCATCTGGATTGTGAAGCACGAACATGGTTAATAGAGCATTTAAAATTACATCCTGCTGGTGCGTTGATCATTAGTCATGACCGGACTTTACTAGATCAGGTTGATCATATTTATTATTTAAATGAGTATGGATTACAGCACTCTACTGGAAACTATGCGGAGTTTTTTGAACAGTATCAGAAAAATGTCGCTTCACTCGAACAGTCAATTCAACAGAGTCAGCGTGATATTAAACAGATGAAGCACAAGCAGCATGACGTTTTAATGAAAGTATAAAAGCAGGAACATGCCGGAAACAAATTACGTGATTCGAATTCCCAAGCCAAAGTGCTTTTAGACTTTAAAAAGAACAGGCTGGTCAAAGTGTAGGGAAAGTTCAGGCACAGCACCAACGGCAAATTTCGAATGAACAATCTGAATTAAAAGTTCAAAAGCAGCGACTTAAAAAGATAAAACCTCAGCTATTTCAATTTCCAGACCTTAAACTACAGTCTGGTGAAATTCTGCGGGTTAAACACTTAAAGCTTCTTTTTGGTACTCCATAGCCTGTGAATCTTGCTTTAAGTGCAGGTGAAAAAATCCATATTGTAGGCCGAAACGGAAGTGGTAAATCCACTTTGCTGAAACTGACCGCCCTACAAAAGCAGCAACCTCTCGATCAAATCTTTTTGGCACGAAACTGTTTTTATCTGGATCAAAATTTTAGTTTTCTCAATGANNAGAATTCGTGGTGATAAAGGTACTTATCCTTTGCCTCAGTTAAGTGGTGGTGAAAAGCTGAAAGTGGCGTTACTAGGTCTCAGCCAAGTCTCTCCTCAACCCGAACTTTTATTATTGGATGAGCCAGAAAATCATCTGGATATTGAGTCTAAAGCTTCGTTGGCAAGTGCAATTCGGTCTTATAAAGGCGCTATGATTTTAGTTTCACACGATGAACAGTTTGTGCGTGATTGCGGGATCACTGAAGTGTTCAATATGAATGAATAATTTTGATTAAACTTATATACGTAAAAGCCACCTCAATGGGTGGCTGATCAATCATAGGAAATAAGCTTATTGTTTTGTGGTCACATCCTGAGAATATAAATTTAATAAGTATTTTGACAGTATGGTATTCCCCACAAATAAAGAGCCTGATTCACTTAGGTGCCCATAATCCACCTGAAGCAGGTCTTCTCCTTGAGCTGCCCGAATCCGACATTTGTATTGCTGCTGCACATCATCTTTTTTACATAGATGATCAATGAGGGATATATAGGTAATTCCCTGAGGATATTGTAATTTTTTCATTTTCTCGTCTACCTGAACTGCTCTTAAATCCAGTCCGGCATCAAATATAAAATCTTCAGCACTATTCCAGTTTTTCGGTTTCACCATCACTTTAGGAAGCGAAGGTTTCCATTGCGAAATTGGCCCCACAATGACGATATTAGATACGCCAAGCTGAAGCAAACTTTTCCCGATATTTTCCCAATTGGTTTCATCGTGTTTCAGGGCTTGAGTGATAACCACAATTTTGGGTTTCAGTTCTGCGATGCTCTTTAGTGCCAGTTTATTGGAATAGTCACAGGCTTCTTTATAAGCTCCTTTATGATAGTTGATCTCGGTCAGCGATGCCCGGCAAATGGAGGAGGTTTTCTGATAAAAAGGGATATCATTGGATTTCAGTAATGTCCTCAGCCCTAAAGAAAGTGCCTCAGCATGAGAATCTCCCCATAAGAACACCCCACCTTCCTTTTGTTTCGTGATACAGATTGGATCAGGATCATAACTATTATGCTCAGTCAGGCTCACGTAAGTATCACATTTCAGCCAGTATGCATCCCTTAAATTTTTGAATTTCTCATTATAATAATCTAAAAATTTTGCCTGTTCTGAGGCTGCACCTTGGCGCAGATCTGTATTAAAACCATTAAATATATTTAAAGTAACGCCTAAGCTCATGAGCACTAGAGAAAAATAAAGCGGTTTTATACGATAAATATCTTTCCACTGATGATATGAAGGTAATTTAATCTGCTCAATATACTTATAGCTCAGAAAACCTAACCCTATAGAAAGTGCTATTCCGGCATACACATAATACTCAGGCAATGAGTAGATATAGATCAGCACAACCAAAGGCCAGTGCCATAGGTAAATAGAATAAGACCAAGTCCCCAGCTTTTGAAATACAATATTATTGGTAAGAACACTGTCATGTCGATGTGCCTGAATCATCAGGAAGGTACCGGTAACAGGAAAAACTGCCAGATAACCAGGCCACAAGTCTTCTGCAGAAATGAAGAAATAGGATCCCAGAATAAGTGCCAATCCCGTTCCTTCCAGCAACCTTTTCTTATTTTCCTGCAAGGCCAAAGGGTAAAGATAAGCAATTCCCCCGATCATCATTTCCCAGGCTCTGGTAGGTAACAGGAAATAAGCGGGATTTGGCCATTTGTAGGTAGCGATCACAGATAGAATGAATCCTAAAATCGTTCCTGCCAGCAGCATAAATTTCATGGTCTGGATAGACATGAACTTGCGCATGGCAATGAGAACGAGCGGATAAATCATATAGAATTGCCATTCGACGGAAAGTGACCAGGTATGTAATAACCACTTTTCGTGAGTGCCTGCCTCAAAGTAACCGGATTCCTTCCAGTAACTGATATTGGATAAAAAAGTCATGCTACTCGCGGCATGCTTACCCAATAACTTGTAATCAAAAGGCGTCAGATAAAACCAGCCAAAAATCATTAATACCAGACACAGCACGGCCAAAGCTGGAATAATCCGATTCGCACGAGCCACATAAAATTTCAGAATAGAAAATTTTTCATGTTCTAAATCTTTAAATATGATTCCAGTCATTAAAAAACCTGAAATCACAAAGAAGACATCTACTCCAACAAAACCGCCAGGCATCCATGCCGCATTAAAATGAAATAGCATGACTGCAATCACGGCAATTGCTCTGAGGCCATTGATGTCTGTTCTGAATTTCATTGGAGTCCTGTCCTATAAAGCCTGTTATTTATTTTAATTGTTATGAAATACTGCTAATTTTTATTAAATTTTATTTTAAATCAAATTCTTATATTAAAGCGTAGAATGCAAATATTGCTGTTTTAGTATTTTATGCACTCATTATATTCTACGCTTTCTTTTTCGCCAAATACCTTTATTGTTAATCATCTAAATTAAAATCCCGAGTATCAACATAGCCACCGCCGCCTAAATTTTGTAGAATACAGTTTTTATTCCATGGTGCTCCTCTATGATCGCTTGGACTGCTCACGTCACTGTCGCAACTATCGTCGAAAAAAATGGAAAATTCCTGTTCGTTGAAGAACATACTGAAGGTGTCATCCATACCGTATTCAATCAGCCGGCAGGCCATGTGGAGGCAGGTGAAACCATTGTCGAAGCAGCCATTCGTGAAACCATAGAAGAAACCGGTTATCAGGTCAATGTTACTGATCTGATCGGCATCTATACCTATACCCCGCCGATGTTCCCGGATCGTACCTATTTCCGTTTCTGCCTGAGAGCAGAAGCCGTCAGCCATGATGAAAATGCTGAACTGGATACCGGTATTGTCGGTGCAGTCTGGATGACGCTGGATGAACTGGTTGAAACCGCACGTGCTCGCAGCCCATTGGTGATTAAAGCCGTGCAGGATGCCCAAGCTGGCAAACACTATCCTTTATCGCTCATTTACGAGCACCAAAATTCTCCCTTAATTTTAAATTTGGATGCCTAATCCTATGCAACAACGTGTCATCGTCGGTATGTCTGGTGGTGTAGATTCATCTGTGTCTGCAGCTCTCCTCCTTCAACAGGGTTATCAGGTTGAAGGTCTTTTCATGAAAAACTGGGAAGAAGATGACGGCACAGAATACTGTACGGCAATGGAAGATCTTGCCGATGCACAAGCCGTTTGCGACAAGATCGGGATCAAACTGCATACCGCCAACTTCGCGATGGAATACTGGGATCGCGTGTTCGAGCATTTTCTGGCTGAATATACTGCTGGCCGTACCCCAAACCCGGATATTTTGTGTAATAAAGAAATCAAATTCCGAGCCTTCCTGGATCATGCGATCAATCTGGGCGCTGACTTTATCGCGACTGGTCACTACTGTCGTCGCGGCAAAACCATGACCAATTCGCGCGGTGAGCAATATGCCCAATTACTGCGTGGTTATGACAATAATAAAGACCAGACTTACTTCCTGCATGCGGTCCATGGTCGTGAAATTAATAAGACCCTGTTCCCTGTCGGCGAAATTGAAAAACCGCAAGTCCGTAAAATTGCAGAAGAATTAGGTCTGGCAACAGCGAAGAAAAAAGATTCTACGGGTATCTGTTTTATTGGTGAACGTCGCTTCAATGACTTCTTAAAGCAATATTTGCCGGCGCAACCTGGAAAAATCGTGCTGGAAGATAGCAAAGAGGTTGGTGATCATCACGGCTTAATGTACTATACGCTCGGCCAACGTGGCGGGATCGGTATTGGCGGTATGAAAGGCGCGGAAGAGGGTGCCTGGTTTGTACTGCATAAAGATATTGAAGGTAACCGTCTGGTGGTGGGTCAAGGTCATGAACATCCACTGATGCACAGTACCATATTGTGGTCTGAAGCGATTGACTGGGTAGCCGGTGAACAGGATATTCCTGAAACAGGTTTCCGCTGTACGGCAAAAACCCGCTACCGTCAGCCTGACCAAGCGTGTACTATTTTCAAGGATCCAGAAACACCAAATGGTGTTCGTGTTGAATTTGATGAGTCGCAACGTGCAGTGACCCCGGGTCAAAGCGTTGTATTCTACTCAGGTGAAGTTTGTTTAGGTGGTGGCGTGATTCATCATACCAATGCGCCTAAACCTGATTTTATTAAAGGATGATTTCGGTATGACGGAGTTACCGTTTCAACAAGCCACAACGTTGAATGTTCGTCAAAATCGTGCGTTGGCGCTAGCGGGGGTTTTTCAGGCCACCCAGCTGACGCATATGACTGCATTGACGGGACAGCAAAGCATTGGTGAAAGCGGTAATTTCTATTTTGAACAGTTGATTAAAGCCAGTTTAAATATCCGTCCAAGTGGCAAGTTAAATGCCCAGACCTTAGACTTCTTTAATCAGCTGGCCGATATTTCCCTCGGTTTAAAAACCCTGGAAAGCAGCATTACCCAACCTTTTAATACTTCCCCAAAATCCAGACTTCCAAAACTTTCATCGACCAAGCTTCCAATGTCCTATGCCATGGCACTTCTTCAGTTAGAAAAGAAGGTCTATAACAATACCAAGTTTGTTGAAATCATCGAACAATCCCAGCAAAAAATCCTCAGACAGCTCTCCTTCTTCGATAACAATTACATGCACCCCAGCATCATTGCCAATCTCGCTCAGACCTATGTCGATACCGCCGGCCAGATCAATCCGCGGATCATGGTGCGTGGCAATGCTGAAGCCTTTAAAGATTCCGGTCATACCAACCGCATCCGTGCTTCACTCTTTACTGGACTGCAAATGGCGCACTTATGGCGTCAGCTTGGCGGCAGTTCATGGGGCATGATTTTTGGCAAGCGCAAGTTGCTACAGGATATCCAAAATCTCGCGCGCTTACAGTTTCAGGTGATCTAAACCATGTTGTTGTACGCGCACCGTTTTTCGTTTAATTCCAAAATTTAGGGAATCGATATGAACGCTTTAACTGCACTTTCTCCATTAGATGGACGCTACGCTAGCAAATGTGATGCGCTGCGCCCTTTTCTTTCTGAGTTTGGTCTGATCCATGCTCGTGTGACTGTTGAAGTGCGTTGGTTACAAGCGCTTGCCAACCGTCCTGAAATCACTGAAGTGCCAGCGTTCTCATCTGAAACCAATGCTGCACTTGATGCGATTGTTGCCAGCTTCTCTGAAGAAGATGCCAACCGCATTAAAGAGATCGAACGTACTACGAACCACGACGTGAAAGCGGTTGAATATTTCCTGAAAGAAAAAATTGCAGGCATTGAAGAACTGAAAAATGCAGGCGAATTCATTCACTTTGCATGTACTTCTGAAGACATCAATAACCTGTCTCATGCATTAATGCTGAAAAGCGGTCGTGATGTACTGGTTGAGTCTATGCAACAAATCATTGATTCAATTGTTGCATTGGCTGAGAAACATGCTGACCAACCAATGTTGTCTCGTACACATGGTCAAACAGCGAGCCCAACAACTTTGGGTAAAGAAATGGCGAACGTGGCTTACCGTCTTGCCCGTCAAATCAAACAGTTCAAGCAAGTTGAGCTACTGGGCAAAATCAATGGCGCAGTGGGTAATTACAACGCGCATCTTTCAGCTTACCCAGACATCAACTGGCCTGCGCATTCACAAGCATTTGTTGAATCTTTAGGTTTGACTTTTAACCCGTACACCACCCAGATCGAGCCACATGACTACATGGCGGAACTGTTTGATGCGCTGCGTCGTTTCAATACTATCCTGATCGATTTCAACCGTGACGTTTGGGGTTATATCTCACTTGGTTTCTTCAAACAAAAATTGAAAGAAGGCGAAGTGGGTTCTTCAACCATGCCGCACAAAGTTAACCCGATTGATTTCGAAAACTCAGAAGGTAACTTGGGTATTGCCAATGCAGTTCTTGCGCATCTAGGTGAAAAACTGCCTATTTCTCGCTGGCAGCGTGACCTGACTGACTCAACTGTTCTTCGTAACATGGGTGTAGGTTTTGCGCAAAGCTTGATCGCGTTTGAAGCTTGCTTAAAAGGCGTGGGTAAACTTGAACTGAATGCTGCACGTATTGATGAAGACTTAGACAATGCTCAAGAAGTCTTGGCTGAACCAATTCAAACGGTTATGCGTCGTTATAATGTTGAAAAACCATATGAAAAATTAAAAGCACTGACTCGTGGTCAAGCCATGACTCGCGACATGATGGTTGATTTCGTAAACGGTAACGAATTAGAAGCTGTTCCTGCAGCGGATCGTGCTCGTTTGGCTGAAATGACACCTGCAACATATACAGGTAATGCATCTGAACAAGCAAAACAAATTAAAGACTTAATCGCTAAAATCTAATTTAGACAATTAAGACCAAAAGCGAAGCTCCGGCTTCGCTTTTTTATTTATAATCATGTCTAACTTTAAGAAAAATGATATAGAAATAGATGATGGATCATCGATTAAGCAGCAAACATTTTGTTAGTTTAGGGATTTTGGCAATTGCGATTATCTTTGCCAGTATTCAACCTTTAGAAATGGAATCTTATCTGCTCCATCAAACAGGTACGGTTTTTATGATCGTTATGTTGATCTTGTGCCTGTATAAAATCGGATTGAGCTTCTTCAGTTTCAACCTTTATCTGGCTTTTCTGCTGATTCATGTGGTTGCTGCACATTATCTGTATTCTTATGTACCTTATAATGAATGGACTCAGACACTCTTTGGCTTTGACCTGAATGCTGCCATGGGCTGGTCACGCAACATGTTTGACCGTTTTGTGCACCTGGCTTTTGGTCTTTTACTCTACCCGGTATTTTACCGGTTGTTTCAGGTCTGGCTGCCGCAGCAGAAACCTGTGGTCATTTTCCTGCTAGTGATTCAGTTTGTGGTGGCCAGCAGCATGCTCTATGAATGGCTGGAATGGCTGATTGCCATTGGTCTATCTCCTGAGGAAGCTGAAAACTATAATGGACAACAAGGTGATATGTGGGATGCACATAAAGATATTTTGCTGGCAACCATTGGCGCTATATTTACGGGGAGTATCATGCTATTACAAAAAAAGCCCATAGAAGCAAGCTCTTAAACTCAGCATCTCATTGAATTAAAGTGTGTCATCACAAATTTAATGAGCTGCATATTTTTCAATTATGGAAGTGGGCAATATCGCATCCAATCATCTTTCATTTTTTGCAATTCATGACCCGTCAATATCTCGCTGTAATAAATAAAATAGGTGGCATCAGGATATTGAATCTCATGGCGGAACATCATGCCACGCAGTGACACAGATAACTCCTCAGGAAAATCCTCTAAATTCAATTCTTCAAACTCGTAATTAAAATAACAATTTTGCGTTGCAAGATATGCTTCAGCGACAGCCATGTTTCTGCTCTAACAGTAAAATATGCTTTATTTTATATGATTTACCTCAGTGCTGGTCGGCATTTCAGTGGGGTCAATCCATTTAACAAACTTAGATTTTGACAAGTGTGGGTATTTAAACTTATCTAAATACTCAAAACAGACCCTTTGCCCTTTCGGCATTTTCTCAAAATGCTGATCGAAATATAAATAACGACTATACTTGGCACCATTGAAGCGAATGATCACGCTTTCATGCTGAGTTCCACCTCGAGTTTTATATACCTGATAAGACTGCACCACACCACATTCTTTCGATGAAGTAACGGGTGGATTATTTGGCTTTAAAACACCATATAATAGAAAAATACATGCACCAGGTAGAAAGCTCAGCCAAAACAGAATCTTCTTCGAATCATTATTTATGAGTTTGGCTTCAGCATAGAGCATACATAACATCGGAATAAACACGATGTTAAAGAATCCCAATAATAAAATAAACGTGAGCATATGAGCCTAGACTCAACCAAAGTACTTCACTTATATCATAATGATTTGATTTCAAAAATAAAAAAGCCCACCAAGTGAGCTTTCCATATCATTTTTAGAGCAATAAATTAAAGTTTCGGATCACGCATCTGAACCAGATTTGAATTGGCTTTGGTTAGCGTATCTACCACTTTATCCATCACCGCGGGGATAAAAGAATCTGCGATTTGTGCTGCTTGCAAACCTAGTTTTTCGCCCAGCGTTGGTTTTTTACGGGTCTGGATTAAATACACATCATGTTGCGGTAAAAGACCTAGCAGATATTCATCAGAAGTTTGCAGTTTATCTACCAGATTCAGGTCTAGGGCATCCTGACCATACCAGTGTTCACCCGTTGCCACTTTTTCAACATTTAACTGTGGACGATATTTTTCCACGAAGTGTTTAAATAAGGCATGTGTCTGTTGCAATTCTTCTTCAAACTTGGCTTTGCCCTCTTCGGTATTTTCACCAAACATGGTCACCGTACGTTTATATTGACCCGCAGTATAAAGTTCAAAATCGATCTTGTTTTCTTTCAGTAGACGGTTAAAGTTTGGCACCTGTGCCACTACCCCAATTGAACCCACAATCGCAAACGGTGCAGAAAGCACTTCATTTGCAATACACGCCATCATATAACCGCCACTGGCTGCAACTTTATCGACACAGATGGTCACATGAAAACCCGCTTCACGTAAGCGCACCAGCTGCGCAGCTGCAAGACCATAACCATGTACCATACCACCCGGACTTTCTAAACGTACAATAACACGATCACGACCAGCTTTGGCTGTAGATAGAATCAGGGTAATTTCTTCACGCAAGCTTTCTACTGCTGACGCAGCCAT
Organism: Acinetobacter sp. UBA5984; assembly: GCF_002429925.1. Taxonomy (NCBI): domain Bacteria; kingdom Pseudomonadati; phylum Pseudomonadota; class Gammaproteobacteria; order Moraxellales; family Moraxellaceae; genus Acinetobacter; species Acinetobacter sp. UBA5984. The sequence goes on along the minus strand of NZ_DJBE01000056.1, from coordinate 58,688 downwards.
ATCACCTTTAAAATCGAGTACATAGATTTTCTGGTTAGTTTTCTTACGCGCACGCGCTTCTTTTGACAATTGCTGGCTCAATTGCAAAAGTTCCAGTTTAGACGACGTTGTTTGCGCTATTTTTTTTCGTTGCTCATTAATGCGCGCATTCAAATGACTAATACGGATTTCAGCGGGTAATTTGGGGGTATGAAATAACATAAAAATCGGGTCTCAATTATTTATATAGGTTTCAATTTAAGATAAGGTCAAATGAATTTTTTTCAATAGAATATTGTTGTTTAATTGCTGAAACTGAGCAGTATCCATATGGTCTTAGTAAGGCAAAAATAATTCGCACTATAGAAAATTAATACCATGTTGATAACCTGCCCAGACAATAACTCCTAGCAATATAGCAGAATTCGTATATAAGGCTTTTTCCTGCTTTTTGAAATAGAAATTCAAACTGAGTCCATACAGCAATCCAATCAGTATATAAAACATTCTGCCGCCTTGTAATTGATGCCACAGACCACCGATGCTTAAACTTAATGCGATCAGCAGCATCAGAAAAACTGACATCGTTTTGAGTGTTTCCATAGCGGATGCAACCTTTTCTTAACATCTATCTTTTGACAGCTCTGCCATGTCAAAGACGGCATATTCTATAAGAATTTCGGGCACAATAGGATTCGGTTTATTTTTCCACATTTCACTGATTAAATTGATATATCTTATTCTTTCGTTACTTTTGGATATAAAAAAAGAGCTTTTTAGCCCTTCTTTCTTGAGATAAAACTTCTTAACCAAAACGCCCGGTAATATAGGCTTCTGTAAGCTGATGGTCAGGCTGAGTAAAGACTTTCTCGGTCGAGTTGACTTCAATCAGATCACCTAAATGGAAATAAGCAGTCCGATCAGAGACTCGCGCTGCCTGCTGCATGGAGTGAGTCACAATAGCAATGGTGTATTGGGTTGAAAGTTCAGAGATCAGTTCTTCAACTTTAGCTGTTGCAATCGGATCGAGTGCTGAACAAGGTTCATCCATCAGAATCACTTCAGGAGAAACGGCAATCGTCCGTGCAATACATAAACGCTGTTGCTGTCCGCCCGACAACCCTGTACCCGGCTGATTTAAACGGTCTTTGACTTCATCCCACAGCCCTGCCTTACGCAAGCTGTTTTCTACGATTTCTTCCAGATCATATTTATCCCGTGCCAGACCATGCAATTTTGGTCCATAAGCGACATTATCAAAAATTGACTTTGGAAATGGGTTTGGCTTTTGGAAAACCATACCAACTTGTGCACGTAGTAACACCACATCTAGATTTGGATCATAGATATCTTGATTATCCATCATCACTTTACCTGTTACACGGCAGCTATCAATGGTGTCATTCATACGGTTTAAGGTACGTAAGAATGTTGACTTACCACAGCCAGATGGACCAATAAATGCAATCACTTCATTTGCATAAATATTTAGGTCAATTCCTTTAATGGCTTCAGTCTCACCGTAGTAAACATGAACATCTTGTGTGCTAATTTTTACATCAGTAGGTTTGGCATCTTTCTTTTGACTTGTCTGTGTATCGAACTGAGACACAAACGAAGTCGATGGCTGTTTTTGACTGCCCTGAGCAGAGGTAAATTGCGTTGGTTCTGGATTCACGGACTTATCCTGTTCTAAGGAATTCTGTTCTAGAGTAATAACTGTATTCATATAATGCTCTCAATTACCAGCGTACTTCAAATTTCTTACGTAGCCAAATGGCTAGACTGTTTAAGCCAATCATCAGTGCAAGAAGTACAATAATCGCTGCTGCGGTACGTCCTTCGAAGAAGTTACGCAATTCATTCCCCTGCCATAAGAAAATCTGAACAGGTAAAGCAGTCGATTGATCAAGTGGCGTAGCAGGTACGTTTGCAACGAAGGCGCTCATACCAATGAGTAATAGTGGTGCTGTTTCACCTAAAGCTTGGGCAACACCAATAATACCGCCCGTTAAAATACCCGGCAAAGCCAATGGCAATACATGGTGGAAAACTGTTTGTAAGCGTGATGCACCTAAGCCTAAAGCGGCTTGGCGAATCGAAGGTGGAACGGCTTTTAAAGATGCACGCGTTGTAATAATTACGGTTGGTAGTGTCATTAAACTTAAGACCAAACCACCCACAACAGGTGCAGAAAGTGGCATATGCATCCAACCAATAAAGATTGCTGCACCCAACAAACCAAATACGATCGATGGTACTGCTGCAAGGTTATTGATGTTGACTTCAATAATGTCAGTAATCCAGTTTTTCGGTGCAAATTCTTCAAGGTAAATAGCAGATGCCACACCAATTGGAATAGACAACACAATCACAATCAGCATCATAAATAGCGAGCCCATAAATGCGCCTGCTAAGCCAGAAGTTGCTGGTGAACTACGTGAATCTGGATTTTTAAAGATTTCTGTATTGAAGCTATTCGTGATTACACCATCGGCTTTTAACTGATCGGCCAATTGACGTACTTCAGGGCTCAGCTGTTGCTGTTCATCTGGAAGACTACGGTCAATATTACCTGCTAACCATACATCGACATTCGCATCAGCTAAAATTCTGAAGTCCTGCGTTTTACCAATCAGTGACGGATCTTTCATCACCATATCACGTAAGCGATAAGCTTCGGAACTGGTGTAAATACTATTCAACTCATCACTTTGATTTGCAATTTCAGGTGCTTTTTTAACAATGCCATTAACAATGAGCGCATCCCAATCCACCATACCCATTTCAGTTTGCCAAGCGATAAAACGCTCTTCAAACTGTGCAGGTGACTCACCTCCTTTTTGAACCGGTTTAGGACCGACTTGAATAATTGCTGGATCAAAAAACACTGGCACAGTCATGCTACTTTGCCAAAATGCAGGTAAGCCTTTTGCCAAGATACTGCCAAATAGCAAAGCAACAAATAATAAACCTGTAATGACCGCACCGAAGCCAAACATACGAAATGTCTTTTCTTTACGGTGACGCTTTGCCAATGAGCTTTCGATGATTTTTTTACGCTTTTCACGCTGCTCAGCAGCAGCTTGCGGATCGAATGTTTGATCCATATTTGATGTATTAATCGTACTCATTCGTATTGCTCACGGTATTTACGCACGATGTACAGCGCAACAATATTCAGACCTAAAGTAATTACAAACAGCGTTAAGCCCAATGCAAAAGCAACCAAGGCCTGAGGACTCGCAAAATCTGTATCACCTGTTAATTGATTCACAATGGTAATTGTGACTGTCGAAACCGCTTCGAGTGGATTGATATGTAACAGCGGACTATTACCAGCGGCTAGTACCACAATCATGGTTTCACCAATGGCACGTGATGCTGCAAGCAAGAACGCACCGATAATACCTGGCAATGCTGCTGGAATAACCACTTGGCGAATCGTTTCAGATTTTGTCGCACCTAATCCGAGTGAACCATCACGTAGTGCTCGTGGCACTTGAGTAATGATGTCATCTGATAATGAAGAGACAAATGGAATAATCATAATGCCCATGACAAAACCAGCGGTTAAGGCACTTGTCGCATTAATTTCGAGCCCAATCATTGCGCCTAAATCTTTAGCAAATGGACCAATGACCATTAAAGCAAAGACACCATAAACAATGGTTGGAATACCTGCCAATACTTCAATCGCAGGTTTTGCCCATGAACGAAAACTTGGTTTTGCATATTCAGCAAGATAGATCGCAATCATTAAACCAACAGGAACAGCTACCAATAATGCGATACCACTCACCATGAGCGTACCCCACAATAAAGGTAACAAGCCGTAACTGCCTTCTGCACTTCCCGAAGTACTAAAACCTGGGTTCCATTCAGTACCAAAGAAGAAGTCGAGAGGATTAACAAAACTAAAGAAGCGCATTGCTTCACTAAACATCGACATGACAATACCGACAGTGGTCAAAATCGCCACGCCTGAACATAGTGCCAATGCTACATTTAAGACTTTTTCAACTTGATTTCGTGCACGATATTTTTCTGCAATGCGACGTTTAGCCATCACTAAACCAATCAATGCCGCACTTACAACAACTGCTAATTTCGCGAATGAACCAATGTTCTCAATTTTCTTTAACTGTTCTGCTGCTGCAAGTTCATAAGCAGCTGGTGTATCGCTCACCCCAAAACCCGAAGCCAATGCTTGTACACGCTCAACCATCACGCTTGTACTCGCCGGATCTAGCGTCGCACGAATTTGTTCAGGCACATGATTTAAAATGACTTGTTGAAAAATACTTGGTTCAACTAAATTCCAAACAATCAGAATTAAAAATGCTGGGATACCACACCACAACGCGACCAATGCACCATAGTAACCCGGTCGAGAATGCAGCATCGCTGAGTTATTCCCTTTACCTGCAAGTTTACGGCTCTTGGTTAAGCCAACTTGATAGGCAATGGCAATAATCGCCAGTAACACACCAATGAGGAGCAGATTCATGTAATCTCCACTGTTTCTTCAATTACACACTTTGAAAAAACGGTTTCTTTGCAAAAAACCAAAGGCAGGTCGACCCTGCCATTGGCTATTTCCATACTTTTATTTAACAGCTTTACCCGCTTTGAAGTTTGCTAGTACCGCAGCACGTTCTTTGTCAGACATTGAAATCAGACCAGCTTTTTCAAGCTTAGAACCTTTACCAGATACTTTTTTGCTTACAAAGAATTCTGTAAATTCTTTCAAGCCTTTGATTGATTTAAGATGTTCACCTTTCACGTAGAAGAACAATGGACGTGATACAGGGTAAGAACCATTCAGAATTGTTTTCTCAGATGGAGCTACGTTGTTAACTGTCGCTACACGTAATTTGTCACGGTTTTGATCATAGAAACCTAAACCAAAAACACCGACTGCATTTGGAGATGTTTTTAAACGTGCCAGTGTTTCAGTGTAGTCGCCAGAAATTTCAATCACACGGCCATCTTTACGGAATGTAGAACATGCCTTTTTCTGTGCATCTTTATCTAACTTCGCAAATGCTTGGTAAGTTTCACAGCCAGCATCAACCATTTTTTCTTGGAACACTTCACGTGTACCGTGGTTTGATGCAGGAATCACTAAAGTGATTGCTTCATTTGGAAGTGTTGGATCAATTTGGTTCCAACGTGTATATGGGTTTGCAACCATTTTACCGTTAGATGGTAATTCAGCAGCTAAAGCAGCGAATACATGTTGTGGACGTAATTTGAATGCCGCTTTTTTAGCGTTTGATGCAAACACGATACCGTCATAACCTACTTTAATCTCAAGAACTTGGTTTACACCTGCTTTTTTACAAGCTGCAAGTTCAGTGTCTTTAATTTTACGAGATGCATTAGCAATATCGATAGTGTTATCACCAACGCCATTACAGAATTGTTTCAAACCACCCGAAGTACCACCAGAACCTACAACAGGTGCTTTAAATTGTGGGAATGTATTACCAAACTCTTCTGCAACAATACTCGCGTAAGGCAAAACTGTAGAAGAACCAGCAATTTGGATCGTGTCACGAGCTGCATTTGCAGTTGTTGCAACAGCTACCCCTGAAAGTGCCAACGCAATTGCGATATGATTGAAGCGCATTCTCATCTCTCTTTATTGATGCATTTATTGGAGTACGCCACTTTCTAATAAAGTCTTGTACTTTTTCGATACACGCATTTTGATTTTAGAATATGACAGCCGGGTTACAGCTTTATGACGGTTTTATGATAATTAATTCGTTACCTGCTCAAGACAATATAATAGAAAAAAGACCCTTTTCAGGGCCTTTCTATTTAAGTGGTGGGTTCAGTAGATTCAGGCAAGAGTACCGGTTTCTTGCGATATTTCATCACATACATCACCGTCAAAAACAGCAACCAGACCGGCACCAATGCAACGGCAATCTGCATTTCTTTGGTAAAGCTCATGATCATTAAAATCATGATGATAAATGAAATTGTCAGGTAATTACTCCAGCGGCCAAACAGGCTTGGGAATGCGGTCGTCTGCTGCTGTTCCTGCATGGCTTTTCTGAATTTCAAATGGGTCAGTGAAATCATCAGCCAGTTAATTACCAAAGCAGAAACCACCAGTAGCATCAGAATACCGAAAGCTTCACCCGGCATGAGGTAATTCATTAATACACAGATACCGGAGACTGCTGCCGAGAATAGAACAGCATTTACTGGGATACCCCGGCGGTTAATTTTCTTTAAAAATGCCGGTGCATTACCCTGTTGAGCCAGACCCAACAACATGCGGGTATTACAATAAATACAGCTGTTATAGACCGAAAGTGCAGCAACCAGAACTACAAAATTAAGAACATTCGCCACACCATGACTGTTCAATGACTGGAAAATCATTACGAACGGACTACCGCCCTGCGCCACCAGATTCCATGGATACAGACATAGCAACACGCCAATGGCACCAATATAGAAAATCAGTACACGGTAGACAATCTGATTCACTGCTTTTGGAATGGTCTTTTCTGGATTTTTGGTTTCACTGGCGGCAATACCAATCAGCTCCAGCCCACCAAATGCAAACATAATCACGGCAAGTGCCATCATAAAACCTGACCAGCCCTCAGGGAAAAATCCGCCATGCTGCCACAAATTTGTCACACTGGCCTGACTTCCTGCAGAACCGCTAAACAGCAGATAGATCCCGAATCCGATCATGCTTAAAATGGCAATAATCTTGACCATGGAAAATATAAATTCACTCTCACCGAAGAATTTGACATTGACCAGATTAATACCATTCATGAGCAGGAAGAATGCCAGTGCCGTGAGCCAGATCGGAATCTCCGGCCACCAGAACTGAACGAAAGTACCAATTGCACTCAACTCAGCCATACTGACTAATACATAGAGCACCCAATAGTTCCAGCCTGAAATAAAGCCTGCTTTTTTGCCCCAGTATTTATTGGCAAAATAACTGAATGAACCACTAACCGGTTCATGCACCACCATCTCACCCAATTGGCGCATGATCAGAAATGCAATGATGCCAGCAATGGCATAGCCTAAAAGTACTGATGGACCTGCCAGCTGAATCGTATGTGATAAACCTAAAAATAATCCTGTACCGATCGCTCCGCCTAAGGCGATTAGCTGGATATGCCGGTTGGAAAGCTGTTTTTTTAATTGATGATCTTCAACATCCATATTGTCACTCCTTGTGAACAATTTTTTTAATTTCTACATTTTGCTAGATTGCCTTTTTGTAGGGAGGTGTATTCTGCTCAACCAGCTGCTTATAACCATATTCACCATAGTCATAGCGTGCCACGACTTCAGCAAACTGTTTTAAGCGTTGTGGCGCATCCATACGTGGGAGTTGCAGTTCAATCAGACATAATTCCTCAGCCTGATGAACCTGTGCGAGTGTACGCTTTAATTCTGCCGGGGTTTTGACTATATGAGCCTGATGCGGGGTATCTGCAGAAAAGACTTGGGCAAACTGGCTGTATTGCCAGTTCTGAACATCGTTGTACTTGGCATTTTCACCCATAATCAAACGTTCAATGGTATAGCCGCCATTATTTAAAATAAAAATGACGGGTTTTAAGCCTTCTCTTAATAAGGTAGAAAGCTCCTGAATGGTTAGCTGAATCGAACCATCTCCAATAAATAACAGATGACGGCGCTTTGGTGCAGCAAGCATACTACCAAGCAAGGCAGGCAAGGTATAACCAATCGAGCCCCAGATCGGTTGAACCAGATACTTAGCAGTCACAGGTAAAGTCAATCCTGATAAACCTGCATTGGCAGTGCCCACTTCTGCCACAATCACATCATCTTCCTGTAAGAACTCAGAAATTTGCTGCCAGAGTGCAGTTTGGCTAAGCGCAGTATTTTCTTCGATCTGTTGAGTTTGTAACGATGGTTTCGGTGCAGGATTAAAAGTACGTGGTTGATCATCTAAAGTCTGTTTTGAGATGGCTTGGATCAATTGAACTAAATCCAGTCCACTGATCATCTGCCCATCCAAGCAAAGACAGGAATCCGCCAGATACAGCATATTTTGTGCGGATACACGATGTGAGAAAAATGCTGTGGCAACATCGGTAAAACGTGGCCCAATGGCAATCAGGCAATCTGACTGCTCTACCAACTGATAAGTCGATGCTGCGCTTGCTGCACCTGCATAAACGCCCGCATATAAGGGGTGACTTTCATTCATGATATTTTTGGCAGTAGACAGACAGGTATAGGGAATCTGCATGCGCTCAGCCCAATTTTGCAGCATATCGGTAAGCTGGAAAATTTCTGCTTCATTGTCAATGAGCAGGACTGGCTGACGTGCCTGTTTGATGCGTTTGGCTATCCGTGCCGCAGTTTCTTGCAGAAGTTTTGGATCACTCTGTGGACGGCTCAGATCCAGAGGCTGCTTAGGTACTTTAATCTGAAGATGGGTAATATCCGATGGAAGCTGAATATGAACCGGTCGACGCATCAATATACATTGCTTCAATACCCGGTCAATTTCACTCACTGCATTGGCTGGAGTCAAACGTGTCTGTGCTACGGTAAATTCGCGCATGCAGTTCATGATATTGTCATAATCGCCATCGATCAGAGTATGGTGTAACAAAGCACCCTGTTCTACGGCATGTAAAGGCGGAATACCGGAAATATGCACCATGGCAACCTGCTCGGCATATGCACCTGCAATGCCGTTAATCGCGCTCAGGTCACCCACACCATAAGTAGTGAGCAAAGCACCGACACCATGCAGACGTGCATAACCATCTGCTGCATAAGCTGCATTTAGCTCATTACAGTTACCGATAAATTCCAGTTTTGGATCAATTTCGATCTGTTCTAAATAGGAGAGATTAAAGTCACCTGGCACACCAAAAATATGCTGAATTCCTAGTTCTTGCAGGCGCTGATTAAGGTACTGACCAATTTCCATAAACATTATTATTTTCCCTATCACTTATTATGCTTCAATTACAGAATATTGCATTTCATTTTCTGATTTCGTGCATAATGCAAGTCACAATGATTCAAAAACACATAAAACGTGTATCGGATAAGGATTCAGTGCAATGGATAAATTTGACTGGAAAATCATCCAGGCTTTGCAAAAAAATGGGCGCCTGACGAATCAGGAAATCGGGGATTTAATCGGTCTGTCAGCCTCTCAATGTTCTAGACGGCGTCAGCTGCTGGAGCAAAAAGGAATTATTTTGGGTTATAGCGCCTGCATTCATCCTGAAGCTTTGGGAATTGCAGTTTTGGCTATGGTTCAGGTCAATCTCAAAACACATGACGCAGCAGCCAAGATCGCTTTTCAACAATTGATTGAAGAAGAAGAAGCCATTCAGGAAGCTTTTTCTTTAAGTGGTGATGCAGATTTCATGTTAAAAGTAGGCGCTAAAAATCTGGAAATGCTGGCAAATTTTGTGACTGAAAAATTGCTGAGCTGTAATTTTATTGGTCATATCAAATCTTATATTGTCTTAGATAAATTCAAGCAATTACATTTTGATTTTCAGGCTGCCCGCCCTTTATTACGTTGATATATTTTAAGTAAAAGAAAAAAGCTCAAGTTCAACTTGAGCTTTTTTTGATTTAATTTTTATTGATATGAACAACCTGCTGAATCGTATTTTCGAGCAGGCCACTCAGTCCGAACTGGGCACCGATACCTGAATGCTTCCATCCACCAAAAGGTACATGCGGGAAAATCTCACCATGCGTATTGATCCATGCCGTACCACAACTCAGCCGTTGAGCAAACTGCTGCGCCTGCCCCAGATCGGATGACCAGATTGAGCCACCTAAACCAAAATCCGTATTGTTGGCTTCAGTCAGTACTTCTTCAATATCGTGATAACGGATCAAAGGTAATACCGGACCAAACTGCTCTTCCTGTACCAGACGGCTATCTGGGCTTACCTTGGTCACAATCGTTGGTGCAATAAAATAGCCTGTATCCGGTAGATTCTGACCAGATGTCATGACTATTGCCCCTTCATCCCGGGCTTCCTGAATCATGGCCTGAACTTTTTGGTATTGCTTAATATTTTGTACCGGACCAAAAGTAGTCGTCTCGGCTAAACCATCTCCCAGAGATTGTTGCTGTGCGACTTTTACTAATTCCTGTGCCAGTGCATCATACTGGCTGTCATGCACATAAAGACGCTTCAACGCAGCACAGGTCTGGCCCATGTTGATAAAAGCTCCATGAAAGATTCGGACTGCCATTGCCTGAAAGTCGGTATCTGGCAAAACAATGCCTGCATCATTGCCACCAAGTTCCAGTGTCAGATGCTTGAAAGTCGCAGCTGCGTTCTGCATGATTCTTTGACCAGTTGCGGTCGAACCGGTAAATACCACTTTGGCAATTGCAGGGTGACTGGTCAGCTTAGCCCCAACTTCGCCGCCACCTGTAAGTATAGATACGACTCCAGGTGCAACTTCTTGCTGAATCAACTCACCGAGTCGAAGGGTCGACAATGGGGTAAATTCTGAAGGTTTATTGATGACCACATTGCCAGCGCGAATTGCCGGCATGATATGCCAGACAGCAATCATTAAAGGCCAGTTCCATGGAGTGACCGATGCCACAATCCCTAAAGGCCGATGATGCAGTTCGATCCGTTTATTGGCATCATCCTGTAAGATTTCAGTTTCAATCTTGAGTTCTGCCTGATAGCGGGTCCAGGCAATGGCCCCACCGACTTCAAATTCAGCCAGCGCATAAGGTTTGCCCTGCTCCTGCACCACCAAACGCGCTAACTCTTCCCGATGTTCTTCAATATGATCCGCAATACGATGCAAGATTGACTGTCGCGTGGCATCATCCGTATTTTTCCATTGATGAAAAGCTTGCTCGGCACTACGGATGGTGTCTTCAATTTGTGCTTCTGAGGGAGAGGAACACAGTGCCAATACCTGCTCATCAGCAGGATTGATCACTACAAAACTTTCGGCAGCGCCTTGTATCATTTTTCCTTGAATAATACAGCCAACGGGTTGGGATACATGCAAATTAGTCATCTCTTCATCCTGAATTAGATATTTTTGTTGTTCCCTGACATTAGCTGATTTTGTCTGAATGGAGCTTGCATATCACATTAGGCATAAAGTCCTGAATGCACATTTTGTGCATGAAAAATAGAATAAGCATCTTTCAGAATGCTTTTTAAGCGCTTCAAATATCGCTTCCTTTAATTTTTTTGCCTATAGCTCATTCTTCCTTACATCCTGTTCGAATTTATGCAACAGGATGTCCTGATCTTTGAAATTTCGTAGAACATCACATTGGCCTATATTGAAATAAAGAATTACAGTGATAGCACCATGAACAGCACCACCATTCCAGTTTTCAATCCCGATTTACCGATTCACATGACATTTGAAGAACATGACTGGCATCTCCTGGCTCAATATTGGTATCCAGTGGCCTTAGCCCGTGATGTCTCTGAACAGCCGCTAGGGATAATGTTGCTAGATATGCCACTGGTCATTTACAAGATGCAGGATGAACTGATCGTGGCCAAAGATGCCTGTCCGCATCGTGGTGTGCCCTTAAGTCTGGGAAAAAATAATGGTCAAGGCGTGGTCTGTCCTTATCATGGCTTGCGCTTTGGTACACAAGGTAAATGCAACCGTATCCCTGCACATCCACAGCATAAAATTTCAGATCGGTTTCATTTACGGACCTATGCCGCGGTTGAACGTTATGGTCTGATCTGGTGTTCACTGACAGCTGACAAAAATGCTGAACCAAATATTCCAGTAATGCCTTATTGGAATGATGCAGATTATCAGCAACTGGTTTGCCCACAAGTCGACATCAAATGTTTTGCTGGCAGACAGCTAGAAGGCTTTATTGATGTAGCCCATTTTGCCTGGGTACATCCGGATACCTTTGGCGATCCAGATGATGTCGAAGTCTCAAATTACACCACAACGGAAACAGAATATGGTTTCATTGCCAACTATATCAGCAGTGTTGGCCGTTATCCGATTGGGTTAGATCAGCGCGGTCAGGAAGATTTTAAATGGCTACGACATTTTGAAATTAGTCTGCCCTTTACCGCGACCCTGACCATCCATTTCCCTAATGATGCCAAACAGGTGATTATGAATGCAGCCTCACCGATGACCGCCCGTCAGACCCGACTATTTGCTCCTATCTGTCGTAATTATGATAAAGACTTACCCGTCGAAGAAGCCTATGATTTTAATCTGAAGATTTTTGAAGAAGATCGTCTGATTGTCGAAAATCAGAAGCCTGAGTTTTTACCGCTGGACTTATCTCTGGAAGCACATTTCCCGGCAGATCGCAGCTCCAGCATGTACCGCAAACTGTTAAGGAAAAAAGGCTTTAGTCCTTTATTTGCAGCTTAATTTTATTTAAAAATCATTATCTATGTGTCAGCCAAATTCCAATAAAAAAGGAGATCTTAACGATCTCCTTTTTCACACCATCACAGCTTATGCGATTGGCGGTGTATAAGTACCATTAGCGATTGAATCCTTGATACGATCCGCTTCTGCAAGCACCAGTGCCAACAGGTTCTTCACATTATCAAGCGTTGCAACCGGACTCAAAGTGGTCATTTTCAGAGATTGAACCTGACCGACTTTGGTGACGCCAATGTTCGCTTCACCACGCGCAAACAGTTCATCTGCGACGTTCTGGTTCAAGGCATCGACAAACTCAGCTGGATAGCCTGCTGGAACCACACGGAATAATACCGATGCAAATTGTGGCTCAACCAGAAGTTCCAGACCATCAGTTGCCTTGATGTAATCTGCCACTTCGCGAGTCAATTTTACGCCATGGTCGATCATCGAGCCATAAAGCTCTTCACCCAGCGCTTCTACGGTCATCCACAATTTCAACGCGTCAAAACGACGAGTCGTTTGTAGAGACTTCGATACCAGGTTAGGAACACCGTGCTCTTCATCATAAGCAGAGTTCAGGTATTCTGCTTCATAGTGCATGAAACGATAATTCTCTTCATCTTTCAGCAAGAATGCACCACATGAAATGGTCTGGAAGTAATGCTTATGGAAATCCAGTGTCACAGAATCAGACAGCTCGATACCATCCAGCATAGAACGATAGTCATTCGACAGGATCAGCGCACCACCCCATGCTGCGTCGATATGCATCCACGCGCCATATTTATTGGTGATTTCACGAATCTGTTTCAGTGGATCAATTGCGCCAGCATCAGTCGTACCCGCTGTTGCGACTACACATGCCACGATCTTGCCTTCAGACTGAAGATGCGCCATGGTTTTTTCCAGCGCATCAACGTCCATCTGAGCATTTTCATTCACACGAACAGTCACCACAGACTGGAAGCCCATGCCCATCATCGCCATGTTCTTTTGCACAGAGAAGTGTGCATTTTCAGAACAGATCACTTTGACGTTACGCATTGCATCTGCAGGGATGCCGTCACGCTGAACAGACCACGGATTACCGTTTTCGTCTTTCCAGTTTTTCGCGATACAGGCATCACGTGCCAGTAATACACCCATCAGGTTGGATTGGGTACCACCAGAAGTGAACACACCTGCCTGACCTGAGCCATAGCCAACTTTCTGACGTAGCCAGTCAATCAGCTGCACTTCCATCAAAGAACCTGCCGGGCTTTGATCCCAAGAGTCCATTGACTGGTTAGTGGCATTAATGAGCACTTCCGCGATCTGGCTGGTGACCATCGTCGGGCAATGCAAATGTGCTAGCGAATGCGGATGATGTACTTTCAAGCTCTTGTTGAGGAATAGCTCAACCATACGCTCTAAAGATTTCTGTACGCCCAAGCCTTCTTTAGAAGGATTGAACGCAATTGCGCTACGCAATTCCTTGATGCTACCGCCGGTATACATCTTGTCGTTTTGCAACCATGCTGCAACCGCTTTGGTCGCCTGATCCATCGCCGACTCATAGTCAGCGATAGATGCAGCATCATTGCAGAGTAACGCTTTACGGTGTTCTGCAAAATCTACCATGAATTACGCGCCTCGAACTGCGACTAGAGCTTCAGCAACCGCTTTCTTGAAGCGAACCAGAACTTC
>NZ_DJBE01000056.1:0-44499 GCF_002429925.1 Acinetobacter sp. UBA5984 | reverse complement strand
ACATCAGGTTCAATCCCTGCGTGTTCGAATGCAAACATTTTGCCTGAACGCGCAAAACCAGCCTGAACTTCATCAAGAATCAACACGATGTTGTGTTTTTCAGTCACTTCGCGGATTTTTTGCAACCATTTTACTGGTGCAGTTACCACACCGCCTTCACCCTGAATCGCTTCAAGGATTACAGCTGCAGGTTTGGTCACACCGCTTTCGACATCTTCAATGAAATTTTCAAAGTAGTAAGTCAGGGCATCAACACCGGCTTCACCGCCAAGACCCAGTGGGCAACGGTATTCATGCGGATACGGCATGAACTGTACACCCGGCATCAAACCGTTCACTGCATTTTTCGCAGACAGGTTACCTGTCATTGCCAATGCACCGTGAGTCATACCATGATAACCGCCAGAGAAGCTGATCACTGAGCTACGACCAGTAAAGGTTTTCGCCAGTTTAATTGCGGCTTCAGTTGCATCTGCACCTGATGGACCACAGAACTGCAAGCAGTACTCTTCTTGGCCACCTGGAAGATAAGAAAGAAGTGCTTCGGTAAAAGCATCTTTTAAAGGAGTAGTAAGATCCAGGGTATGCAATGGTAAACCGCTTGCAATTGTATCCTGGATACTTTGAATGACTGCAGGATGATTATGGCCTAAAGCCAACGTCCCTGCCCCAGCTAAACAATCAAGGTACTCAGTACCTTCAACATCGGTAACCCAGCAACCTTGTGCTTTCGCTATCGCTAACGGTAATTTACGTGGATAACTACGCACATTCGATTCCATCTGACTTTGGCGAGTCAAGTAGTATTCGTTTGTGGAATTGGTGGCAGGGTTTACAGAAGTAACGCTCATATCGAATTACCATCTCTGATATGGGTGAAAGAAATAAGTCTGGTGACGTTTGGTCCTTTGACTCGGCGCTTTATAAGGGTTCTAGCTAGCAGTTTTGTATTCGAATAACTAGGAGGCGGATGATACCGAATTTTTCAGGAAAATAAATAACTTTCAGTCACATTTTGTCCTAATCTTTATCGAAAAAAAACATCATGCTAATCCATCCCCTAAATCATCATCTTACAGTGTGACAGCAGAAAGAAAAGCGTGTTCTTTTATGGTTTTTTGTAGCGCAGGCGGCATTCAGGTAATCAATCTCAAAATTATTCATTAAGTATTTAATTATTAATAATAAATATAAATTAAATAATGAGATAAAATTAAAGAAAATTTAACACTCTTACGACAAATATTTCGTAAAAAGATCACAATTGAGATTTAATATTTTAACAACGGCTTAGATGGCCAATTTTAAGAAAAACAGGACAATTTCATGCGTCTCTTAGCACTTACCAGTTTGATCCTTGCCAGCACCCTCTCCACAGGCACATTCGCAGCTCCTGCTGAATCTCTGAATTATAATGTTGTTAATCTTTCAGCAGAGGCCAGTCGTGAAATCTCAAATGATGAAATGCATGCTGTGCTTTATATTGAAAAATCCAACAAACAACCAGCTGAACTGGCCACTCAAATTAACCAGCTGATGAATCAGGCGATCGCCACAGCACGCAAATATCCAACTGTGAAAATCGAGACTGGGGCACAAAGTACTTACCCTATTTATGACAATGACAACCGTAAATTGAAAGAATGGCGTGGTCGTGCCCAAATTCGTCTGGAATCGAAAGATTTTAAAGCGACATCTCAACTGATTGCCGAATTACAACAGCACTTCCAGACCCAGTCGATTAACTTTAAAGTATCAGACGAAAAGCGTAAAAAAGTTGAAAGCGAACTGATAATTGAAGCCACCAAAAACTTCCAGCAACGCGCACAGGCACTCACCCAGACCTGGAACAAACCGAGTTATCAACTGGTGAACTTAAACCTGAATACTAACAATTATTCACCACAGCCAGTACCGCGTATGGCCATGATGAAATCTGCATCGGCTGATATGGCGGTTCCTGAGCAGGAATTTGCGGCGGGTGAATCGCAAATGACCGTCAGCGCGAATGGGGCGATTCAGTTTAAATAAGACTTCATTATATTCCTCAGACTTTTAAGAACCACTCTTTTGAGTGGTTTTTTTATCATGTGAATATTCTCTGAAAAATCAATGCTACAAATTCATACAAACTCAGATATGAATTGAGCTTTGATCGGTTTAGAGTAACGGACATTTGTGTCAACCCTCTCTCCTCATGTCACTCGATCAATTGAACCTGTATCTGTTTCATCTTCTCAATGTACCTGACCAAGCCTCGATCTGGATGATTAACTATGCCAGTCTGATAGCGCATGATCTGGTGTATGTATTCCTGCTGATTTTTGCTATTGCCTGGCTGCGTGGTAGTCATGAAGTAAAAACCGGGATTATTAAAGCTGCAATCTTCACAGCAATTACCTTGTCGATTAGCGAGGTATTATCTACCGTTCTAAACACACCTCGCCCTTTTGTCATGGAAGTTGGCCGAACTTTGATTGAACATGCGCCTACAGGTTCATTCCCAAGCAACCACATGAGTATTTTCAGCGGGATTGCCTTTGCCTATTATTTCTCAGCACAACGTGATTTGGGACGAATCCTGCTCTGGACTGCTTGGCTGGTAGCCTGGTCACGAGTTTATGTGGGTGTACATTTTCCGATTGATATGGTGGGAGCATTCCTGATTGCTTTAGCAGTCAATCTTGCCGGCTTACCGCTCTGGTGGAAATATGAGAATAAAATCATGCGCTTTATTTTCAGTATTCATCAATTCCTGTTTAAGCCTTTTATTCGAATGGGATGGATTAAATAAACTTAATCCAAATGTCATAAAAAAATCCCGCTCGAAAGCGGGATTTTTTTATAGACCGAAGATTTAGTAAATCGCCATATGATTGCGATGAATCATCTCTAAAGAACGTGCTTCACCCAAGACCTGATGCACTTTATCTGATGCCAGACCTTTGACAATTTCCGCTGAACGCGAACTGAAGTTGACACGTCCTACAGCAATACGGTGACCTTGTCGATCGACACATTCCACTACATCACCACGGTCAAAATGTCCTTCTACCGCTTTGACACCGACAGGCAACAAGCTACGGTGATTTTCTTTGATGGCTTTAACCGCACCATCATCAATCACCAGACGACCTGCAGTTTGCAGATGCGCTGCTAACCATTGCTGATGTGCAGTCATACGATCATCATCAGTGATAAAAAGTGTACCCAACATTTCACCCGCCATCAGGCGCGATAAAACATTGTCACTATCACCACTGGCAATTAATGTCGGACAACCAGACTTGGCAGCCAGACGAGCAGCACGGACTTTGGTCAGCATACCGCCACGACCAAATTTTCCGCCGCCGCCTGCCATATCAAACAGGCTTTCATCCATGGCACGAACGGTATGGAACAGTTTGGCATTCGGATTAGAACGTGGATCCGAGTCGAACATGCCTTCCTGATCGGTCAGGATAATCAGCAGATCTGCATGAACTTGACCTGCGACCATCGCTGCGAGTGTATCGTTATCACCAAAGCGGATTTCATCAGTAGAAACCGTGTCATTTTCATTAATGACTGGAATCACATGCCAGTCAATCAAGTGTTGCAAAGCATCACAAGAGTTGAGATAGCGACGACGGTCTGCCAGATCATCATGAGTCAATAATACCTGAGCGGTTTGAATGCTGTGTTTTTCCAGTACACTTGACCAGGTCTGGATTAAACCCATTTGACCAATGGCAGCACAAGCCTGAAGACTGGGTAGATCGGTGGGTCGATTCTCAAGTTTCATTCGAACCATACCTTCAGCCACAGCTCCGGAAGAAACGAGAATAATCTCGTGTCCGGCATTGTGTAGATCCGCGATTTGTCCCGCCCAATGCGAGATCGCATCTAAATCTAAACCTTGCCCGTTTGCTGTGAGTAAAGATGATCCGATTTTAACAACGATTCGTTTACAACCCTTGAGCTGACGTTGCCCATCTACCACTTCTATCATCTTGTCCTCAGACTTATCTTTAAAAGATTAACGTACGTAATATACTTCTACGTCGCTGTCGTCATCATCTTCATCATCAAAGTCATCGCCACCCAGACGTTGAGCGCGACGCATTTCACGATAAGCTTCTTTCGCAGCAATCGTTTGTTCACGTGTTTCAGCTTCAAGCTGATCACGGAATTCTTTCATCTCTGCTGCGTATTCAGGATCTTCAACTTCGCGTTCGCGTTGCTGCTCGATTTGATCCATCAGGTAATACACCACATCCTTAGTGCCTTCAGCCGTTAAGCCTGAAGTTTTAAAGACAGGACCTTCCCACTGCAATTCTTCAAGAATGTGATTACACCATTCGTCACGAGTATCTACAGCAAGCTGATCGACCTTGTTTAGAACCAATACCACTGGTAATTTTGAAAGTGTTGGGGAGAATTTTTGCAACTCATTCAAAATCGCTTTGGCATTGTAAGCTGGATCTGAACCGTCAATCGGTTGAACATCTACAATGTGAAGCAGAATACGGGTACGTGCCAAATGTTTCAGGAAGCGAATCCCGAGACCTGCACCTTCTGCCGCACCTTCGATCAGACCTGGAATATCCGCCATCACGAATGAACGGTGACGATCCGCATCCACTACACCCAGGTTAGGCACCATGGTTGTGAATGGATAATCCGCCACTTTTGGTTTTGCAGCAGAAACTGCACGGATAAAGGTTGATTTACCTGCGTTTGGCATGCCGAGCAAGCCAACATCAGCCAGCACTTTCAGCTCAAGACGGATTTCACGGAATTCGCCTTTGGTACCATGCGTACATTTACGCGGAGAACGGTTGGTTGATGATTTGAAGTGGGTATTACCCAAACCACCTTGGCCGCCATGTGCCACTAATACTTTCTGGCCGTCTTCAACCAGATCTCCAATAATATCGCCAGATTCAGAATCGACGATAGTTGTTCCCACAGGAACTTTTAAAATAACTGATTCGCCACCACGACCAGCACAGTTTGCGCCAGCACCGTTTTTACCACGTTCAGCGCGAAATTTACGGGTATAACGATAATCTACAAGGGTACTCGTGTCGTCGTCAGCCTGAATATAAATGCTGCCGCCACGACCACCATCACCACCATCTGGACCACCAAATGGTACGAACTTTTCACGGCGAAAACTGGCTACGCCATTGCCACCGTCGCCAGCCTCTACGGTAATGACTGCTTCATCAACAAAGCGCATAATGCCAATCCTCTAAAAACTTTAAAAACCGCCTATTCTGCCATATTTTAAAGCATTTCTCGACTATATTTATTGGGCTTTCCATGAAGAAGACCCAATTTAAGATTATTTTATATTATTCAAGCAAAAAGCTGATACAGATTGACGATTTATCAAGAAATTATTGTGAGGAACTTATACAAAATAAAGATCAACAAAATATTTGTACTTAGCTTAGATTTGAGTTAGGTCTTTTCTTATAGTTGAAGTGATTTACTACTTTAAGCTTAATTTTCTTGATTGTGTTTTACTCTTTGATTGAGTTGATTTTGAAAAATAACTCATTTGTAATCCAAAAAAAAATTATCAACTGTCTTATTAAGTTTTATAAAAACAAGGTTGATGAGCTAATTTCTAAGCTCTTGGGTCGGTCTATTAGCTTCACCTACTGTCATATCAAGATCATTTTCATATTTTAAATAATTAGCTTTAAAGTAAGTATCATCGTTACCATATGTTCCAATATGATCACAGAGCCCTTTTATACCTTCATTCACCAACTCACATTCAGAATTAAAATTATTTACCAATGTCTTTAATTCTATATTTTCCTTTTGATACCGAACTATCATATCCAGATTTTTTTGAGTGAAGACGTTCGATCTTTTAATTTTTCAATTTCAAAAAGATACTGGTTATTAAAAAGTTTTTCTCTATTTTCACTTAATTGCCATGATTTAAATTGATATTTCACGCTATTTGCTACATCTATCAAATGACTCTCTAATGCAAGCAAAGATGCATAATTATCTTTAGACATACTAGATAGAATTTCACTCCCTTTCTGCTCTCTCCAGCTTGTATAAGTCATTAATACGGCTATTGGAGCAAAGATTGCAGCTGACCAAAGTAAAAGATTAGTCGCTAAAGTGAGATCAACTTCTAAAAGTTGAAAGATCGCATAAATAGCGATGCATAAAGTTAGGATAATTGCGTACACTGCCAATAATCGAGCAACTAAATTTTCTGATTTATCCATTTATTGCTTCCCCAAAAGCAATTTAATTTTTATTTAGCAACACGCTCTTTATTTTCCAAAATTTCTGGCAAACTCCGCTCTACCCAGCCAATCAAATAATTTATTTTTTCTGCCGCTTGCGAACCGGTAATGGTCAACTGATATTCCACTTTAGGGGGCACAACCGGATACACCGTTCTTAAAATAAAACCGTCCTGCTCCAGCATTTTTAAGGTTTGTGCAAGCATCTTTTCACTGATCCCTTCAATTCGCTGCTTCAGCTCACTAAAACGATGTACACCCTCACTTAAACAGCGCAATACCAGCACTGACCATTTATTGGTGAGATGTTCCAGTATTTCACGGGATGGACATTCATTAGATAGCACCTGTCCCAGTAATGGACTGATTGCATACTTGGTCATTGAAGAGTTCCTTTCTTGATCACAATTTTAGTTATTACTTACTATTTTTAATGTACTTACCATTTGTAAGTTAACAGATTCATATGGACGTATCAAGGTGAATTTTCCATCAATTAATGCAATGGTTTTATAAAGCTGATTTGCCACCTTTATCTTCCACAATAAAAAAGAGCCTCAAAAGAGGCTCTTTTTAGATGACTTCTACAAATTATGCATTTGTTTCAGCAGGAACTTTTGGATAGCTTACGCCGCCCATTTGTTCAGCAATGCGAAGTACCTGGCAGCTATAACCCACTTCGTTATCATACCAAACGTAGCAAGTTAAACGGTTGCCTGAAGTGATTGTCGCTTGAGCGTCGAATACACCTGCAGTACGCGAACCGATAAAGTCAGAAGATACAACTTCAGTAGAGTTTGTATAACCGATTTGACCTTGAAGGTTAGAATTGATTGAGATTTGGCGAATGTATTCATTCACTTCATCACGATCAACTTCTTTATCTAAAGTCAGGTTCAGGATCGCAAGAGATACGTTTGGTGTAGGAACACGTACAGAGTTACCAGTCAACTTGCCTTTCAGTGCAGGAAGTGCTTTCGCAACTGCTTTAGCAGCACCAGTTTCAGTGATGACCATGTTCAATGTTGCAGCACGGCCACGACGGTCAGCTTTGTGGTAGTTGTCGATCAGGTTCTGGTCGTTTGTGAACGAGTGAACTGTTTCAACGTGACCATTGATCACTGTGTATTTGTCGTTTAACACTTTCAATGTTGGAGTGATCGCATTGGTTGTACAGCTTGCAGCAGAGATGATTTGATCTTCATCAAGGATGTCAGCCTGGTTCACACCAAATACAACGTTCTTCATGTCACCTTTACCAGGTGCAGTCAGAATTACACGAGCAGCGCCTGGGCATTTAAGGTGTTGAGCAAGACCTTCAGCATCACGCCATTTACCAGTGTTATCGATCACTAATGCATTTTCGATACCGTATGCAGTGTAATCCACTTCAGATGGATTAGATGCATAGATCACTTTGATGAACTGACCGTTTGCAATAATTGCTTCGTTTTCTTCATCTACAGAAATCGTACCCGCGAATGGACCATGGATTGAGTCACGACGTAATAAAGACGCACGTTTTTCAAGGTCACCGTCAGATGATTTACGAACTACGATTGCTTTCAGGTTCAAGCCACGGCCTAGACCTGACTGGCTGATCATCAAACGGGCAAGGATACGACCGATACGACCGAAACCGTAAAGAACAACGTCTTTACCTTCAACAGAAGTTGCATTGCCTTCAAGTGATTTCACAGCATCAGCAACGAATGCGTTAACATCACCACCTTTCGCTTTGAATTCAACAGCAAGTTTGCCTAGATCAATTTCAGCAGTACCGATGTTTTCCACTTTTGCCAATGCTTCAAGGATTGGGAAAGTGTCTACAACAGAAAGCTCAACGTCTAATACGCGAGTACGACGATGCGCTTTAAGGATCTGAATTACAGAACGGTTAATTAAAGAGCGACCGTAAACTGTAGCTACGATATTTTTTTCACGATATAACTGACCTACTAGGGCAATCATACGTTCCGCAAGTTCTTCACGGTTTTTCCAACGACCTTGGTGCTCTGCATGGAGGGCAACGATAGTGTCTTTGCTCACAGATACGTCCTCTAATTAATTGTAAATCTAAGCATAAATTTCAAAACCCGATAATTGTAATGGAATTGGCCGCAAGTTTGAATCAAAAGCTGATTAACTCTGGCCGAAAATCCGATATATTCACTATAAATTTTGAAAATAATTGTAATTAGTCAGATGATTTTGCATTTAAAATTTGAAAAATCATCTACTAACTATAAAAACCAGATTTTTGTTAAATGTTGTTTATTCAGTCAAATTTATCATTCAAGAATCTAAACGTTTCTGATAACGCTCTAAATTTTGTGCTAGTGCTAAGCGTCTTTTTCGTTGTTCAATAATGTGTAGTATACCTTCAATCACCAACAATACGACGGCCAGCCAGATCGGAAGATAAGTCAGCCATTCGCCAGCTTCAACCCGCTCCCCTAATGCCATAGACGCAAAAGCCAAAAGTACTGGTTCTAAATAACTTAATAATCCGAAGATGACAAAAGGCAAATAGCGACTCGCCAGAATATAGCTTCCCAACCCCAGTGCGCTTAAAAAGCCTAGACCCAATACCGCAAAAATCAGATGCTGTGCATTAAGAATCAATTGCATGGAATCGCTATGAATAAAGCCCAGATAAATCGCGACAGGCAGAATGATGAAAAGGTCCCACCAGAAACCGCCCAAATGATCCGTCTGGAATTTACGGCGCATAAAGAAATACAGCGGATATGCCAGTGCTACATACACCGTTTCCCACGCGATCGAACCGATCCTCCAGATTTCATGTCCTACACCTAATATGGCCAGTGCGACTGCTGCCATTTGCCAGCGTGACAACTTCTCTTTATAGAGCACACATCCGACCAAGACCATGACTAAAGGCAACAGGAAATATCCCAGGGATACCTGTAAACCGCGGCCATTAATTGGTCCCCATAAAAAGAGCCACAACTGTGTCGTACATAACAGGGAACTGATGATCAACCAGATCAAAAAAGCAGGCTGTTTGAGAATGCGTTTAAAAATATGAGTGATATGACTCAAATCGCCTGACCACCACATGAACGCAGTCAAAAATGGAATGGTCGCCAGCATCCGCCAGGCAAAGGTCTGTTCACTGTCTAAAGGCTGCAACAATGGCGTGAATATATAAAGAACACCAAATACCACTGATGCCAATACCGATAATGCAATACCTTTATACATGCTTCAAACCCAAGATCATTCCAGCACATTATAACGATTAGTCTAAAATAAAGCTTGAAGATTCATCTGACCAAAGGTAATAGCAAGGCAAAATATATAATTTAAAAAAGAGATGGATTAAAAAAAACCATGCCGAAGCAGGGTTTTTTATACATAACCCGATTGGCCTTTTATTTTCTTGCCTGTTGGGTCTGTTTGGTATGTATCACATCACTCAAATCATAACCCACAGATTGCGCATATTGCAGGTATTCATTCACCACGTTCTGATCAAGTTGAGGATCACGTGACAATACCCACATATATTTACGTTTAGGCTCGCCTACCAGTACGGTTTGATAATTATCATCCAGTTTCAATACCCAATAATCGCCACGGCCCACTGGCAACCAGCGAATAAACTCTGGTAAGAAACTTACTTTGAGCTTGGTGTTATAAGGTGCATTCTGAATGTATGCCTCACCCACTGATTGGGTCACCTGACCATTTTTCTGGATACAGCGGTTATCTACATTAACGTTACCATTTTCATTTAATGTATACGTCGCCGTAACATCACGATCACACTTGTTCTGGAATGTAAGTGGTTTACGAGCCACTTCATACCAAATGCCCAAATAACGGTCCAGTTCAACTTTCTCTACAGTGGGTAAAGAATCGTTCTTGGCATAAGCCATGGTTGCAGCCCCGAGTCCAAGTAGAACTGCACCACCCACTGCAATTTTTGCAAGTTTCAATCCCGCATGAGGCAGATTATTTTTAGTTGTCATACGATACCTATTTGTTGATCAGGACAAAATTTTCAACATGAATATTTCGTACTTACAATAGCGGCATCCGTAGACATACTTTGTAGCATTATGTTAGGTTTGTGATTGATTTTACGTAATTTAAATCTGTAATTTACACACAGACCTAACTTAACATCTGCGCTTTTAAACGTAAAATTTCATCCCGTATACGTGCAGCCTGCTCAAATTGTAGCTCTTTTGAAGCCTTGAGCATTTCTTTTTCCAGTTTATTGATATGCTTCGCGAACATCTTTGGATCGGCCATGATATGGCGTTCATCTGCACTGATCGCACGGGCCTGATCCGAAGCTTTCAGCTCAATAGTTTCATCATCTAGCACTTCACCCGTATCAATTTCCTTAATCACCTGACGTACTGCACTACGTGGTGTAATACCATGCTCTTCATTGAACTGAATCTGTTTGGCACGACGGCGTTCAGTCTCATCAATGGCTTTTTGCATTGAATCAGTGATGCGATCTGCATATAAAATCGCTTTACCTTTCAAGTTACGCGCTGCACGACCAATGGTCTGGATCAATGAACGCTCTGAACGCAGAAAACCTTCTTTATCCGCATCCAGGATTGCAACCAGTGAAACTTCTGGCATATCCAGACCTTCACGCAGCAGGTTAATGCCGACCAGAACATCGTGCACACCGGTACGTAGCTCATGAATAATCTTCACACGCTCAACGGTATCAATATCGGAATGCAAATAGGCCACCTTGATTCCATATTCTTTTAAATAGGATGTCAGGTCTTCTGCCATGCGCTTGGTCAATGTCGTCACCAGCACACGTTCATTCATTTCCTTACGGATATTGATTTCAGACAGTACATCATCGACCTGAGTCAGGACTGGACGGATTTCAATTTCCGGATCAATCAGACCGGTTGGACGAACCACCTGCTCGACCACCTGTTCAGATTTTTCCAGTTCATATCTTGCAGGTGTGGCACTGACGTACACGGTCGTCGGTACAATACGTTCCCATTCCTCAAATTTCATCGGACGGTTATCCAGCGCACTTGGCAAGCGGAAACCATAATTCACCAGATTTTCTTTACGGGAACGGTCACCTTTGTACATGGCTCCAATTTGTGGAACAGTCACATGCGATTCATCAATAATCAGCAAGGCATCATCAGGTACATAATCAAAAAGTGTCGGCGGTGCTTCGCCTGCCGGACGACCCGATAAATGACGTGAATAGTTTTCGATACCGTTGGTATAACCGAGCTGCTGCATCATTTCCAGATCATAACGGGTACGCTGTTCGATCCGTTGGGCTTCCAGCAACTTGTCATTTTCACGGAAAAAGACCAGACGTTCTTTTAACTCATCTCGAATCGTTTCAATCGCGCGAGCCAGATTGTCTTTCGGTGTTACATAGTGACTTTTAGGATAGATCGTGACACGCGGCACTTTACGGATCATTTTCCCGGTTAAAGGATCAAACCAGCGAATGGAGTCGACTTCATCATCAAACAGTTCAATCCGGATGGCATCCTGATCCGATTCGGCTGGGAAAATATCAATGATCTCACCACGGATACGATAGGTACCACGCAGGAATTCCAGTTCATTACGTGAATACTGCATTTCGACCAGACGACGGATAATATCATCACGACCAATGCGATCCCCTTCCACCACATGCAGCAGCATGCTCATATAAGCATTCGGATCACCCAGACCATAAATTGCAGACACCGAAGCAACAATAATCGCGTCACGTCGTTCTAAAAGTGCACGGGTGGCCGAAAGACGCATCTGGTCAATGTGGTCATTAATCGCCGCATCTTTCTCGATAAAGGTATCTGAAGATGGCACATAGGCTTCTGGCTGATAGTAGTCATAATAACTGACGAAATATTCAACCGCATTATTCGGGAAAAATGCTTTAAATTCGCCATAAAGTTGTGCAGCCAGCGTTTTGTTATGGGCCATGACAATAGTCGGACGCTGGGTACGGGCGATGACATTGGCCATAGTATAGGTTTTACCTGAACCGGTAACCCCCAGCAAAAGCTGATCGTGATAGCCTTTTTCTATACCCTTGACCAGCTTTTCAATGGCCTGTGGCTGATCGCCAGCAGGTTGATAATTAGTCACCAGTTCAAAGGGTTGTTTATCACTCATAGCTTTAATAATTTCACTGCGGATATCGACTCAATTTATTATGGGGGTAAAATTGAATTACTCAATCCCTATCCAGGTTTCTGTTTAGTAAAATAAATCGAGTGAAATATTATGCTTTCGTAGCCTAAAACCATTTTAGTTCTAATCTTTTCTATCAAAATTGAATCAGTATAAGTTTTGATTCGGTTCCTTACCTTATTCTGGCTTATTCAATATTTAGCCAAAATTTCTGTATAAAGTTCTGCTTTATCTGATGATGTAATAAAAATTAATTTCACCTTGACCCTTATAGCGTTCAAAGGCAACATGAAGCTAATCAGGACATCGAATAAAAAAGCCATGACTTACCATTATCACGATGAAAGTATTGTTAAATCTCTGCCAGAAAATACGGTATTTGTTTTCGGAAGCAACTTGGCTGGACAACATGCCGGAGGTGCAGCTCTAACAGCTTATGAGCATTTTGGGGCGGTTATGGGGGTTGGTCGTGGCTGGGCAGGTCAAAGTTATGCCATTCCGACTATGAATGAGCATTTGCAACAGATGCCTCTCTCACAGATCCAGCACTATATTGATGACTTCAAGATTTACACCAAGAACCATCCTAAAATTAAATATTTTATTACTTCGGTTGGTTGTGGCATTGCAGGCTATAAAGTTGAAGAAATTGCTCCTATGTTCAAAGGCATTTCCCACAATGTCATTTTTCCACAATCTTTCCGGCCTTTTGTAGAAAAAGCGCTTCCAAAAATTACGTCGCAATTCCTGCATACCATCTTCCGGGATTCAGTGATTTTTACTCCGGCGACAGATGAGCTGATTGATGTTCTGGCACTGACCGATAATGAAAAGAGTCTGGCCAAGATTCTGCTCAATACTCAGATTTATCCGGTCGATAGCAATGGTCGTGATCGTGTATTCGAGATTGAAGATATTCTGCATAACCTGAATGGCAAGATTTTTGACTTTCAGAATAATTCTGAAGGTTCCATGCTGTTTGGTGCCGTAATTCTGGCGCTACTGGAACTTTATAATATCAATGAAAAAGACTTTATTGATGTCTGGAAAGGCGATCGTGAGATTGCCCCGCCAAAACCTGAAAATAAGGCGCGTAAAACAGTTCGCTAAGAAAATCTCAAATTTTACTCATAAAAAAGCCATGAACTTCATGGCTTTTTTATTTATTAACGTTTGCCCATTGAACGGCGTGTACCACGAGGTGGCATCCAGGTCCGATCAGCATAACGTTGCGGTTTAGGTCGCAGATGTTCCAGAACTTCATCTGAAGCAGATTGTTCTGCCTGTTTTAATGGAAACGGTAAATTAACCAGTGGTTTTTTCTTGGGAGAATTTTGGGAGCTCATGCGCAATACTCAATAATTTATGCGGCTATTGTACAAAAAAACTCTATCTGCAGTGTACCATCGGTTAGCTAAATTTATTAAAGCTTTTTCTAGTAAGTTTTAAGCGGAAAATTTGCTGATTTCTTGTATATATCACGTCCGGAACAGAAAGCTTAAATCATTATTTAAAACTTAGATTAATGATAAAAATGTTACCCACTTATTATTCTATTACTTCAATAAAATTGAAAATTTTATAAAAATTAACATCCTATTTATCTTCACTATTCATGATAATTTTTACATAAATATATATTTTATTAATACAATTTATACAAATTTTGGCATTTTTTACTTTCTGTTAACTTTTTACTACTCGTTCTGTAACTGTGTAAATTGGTGAGATTTAACTAAATTGTCCAATAGAAAAAAAAATAACTAGCACGGACAAGGAGTCCTCTGAACAATGAAGACAATCATGGTATGCATGGCAGGTCTAGCCACACTACCCCTGCTTGCACATGCAGAATCCCCATATTTCAGCCTACAGGATGGCGATGGCTTTAAGCGATTTTCCGTTTCAGTTGGTGCACTGCATGTCATGCCACAAGGAAAAGCTCAGCCTTTTCAAGTTAATACTGCTGTAAAAAATGGTGAAGTTGCCAGAAATGGTACTATTCAAGTCGATACTGTATTGAATAACTTGAATTCTAATGTTGACCAAGAGGGTCTTGCAGCAGCATTAGAATTTCTGGGTTTTTTTACCGGTGGTGAATTAGGTAGTGGACTCAGCGGTAGTTCACGAATTCAAGGGTTGGAGGAGTGGAATAATCCGGGCACCGGTCTGGAAGCAGATGATGTCACTACCCTTGGGATTTTAAGTAATTACTTTTTTACCGATCACGTATCACTTGAAATGAAAGCCGGCATTCCACCCAAAGTGGACTTACAAGGCAAAGGAAAAATTTATGCTCCTTTCGCTGCGATCGCTACACCTCAAATCGGTAGTTTGCCTTTAGAATTTCTAAATATCGATCTGCAAAATGATATTTTTATTACTGATTTAGAAGCTCATGGTCCTGCAGCGTCAGCACGTGCTTGGACGCCTGCCTTTGAATTACAATATCATTTTGGAAAAACCGGAGTTAATAAGTTTCGCCCTTATGTCGGCTTAGGGATAATGTACGCTTACTTTAATGAATTGGAGATTAACCCGCGTACTGAACAGGATT
Source organism: Acinetobacter sp. UBA5984 (assembly GCF_002429925.1). NCBI lineage: Bacteria > Pseudomonadati > Pseudomonadota > Gammaproteobacteria > Moraxellales > Moraxellaceae > Acinetobacter > Acinetobacter sp. UBA5984. The sequence goes on along the minus strand of NZ_DJBE01000056.1, from coordinate 29,496 downwards.
TGATTGCAGCCGGTCATATGATTGCCAATATCAAAGAAGGCAATGCCGGAGCTTCACTGGAAGGTAAACCGAGCAATGCCAATCCTACAGTAGATCTTGAAGCAACCGATGCATTCGCTCCGATAGCCACCGTCGGTTTCACCTATGATTTTAATCATACTTGGTTCGCGGTAGGTTCTGTATCTTATGCTCATCTGAAAAATGAAACCACTATTACTGTTTCTGATGATAGTTTGGGTGAATTAATTACCTCCAAAGCCGATATTGAAGTCAATCCAATTCTGGCCTATGCAGGATTCGGGATGCGTTTCTAATCAATTACAATTTCTATTCAAACCTCAAAATTCCAGAACAACGGCTACGGCCGTTGTTTTATTTTCTGACGTTCTATACAGCTATAAAAAAAATTTATCGTTTGATTAATTTTTATTTTATCGCCTCTCTAGGTTGAATCGAATACTATACCTATCAACTTTATATGCATGAATGACTTATGGCTGACAGTCAATTTTCCAGAACCCTGATTTTTATGCTGATTGGCGCTGCCATTATTCTGGCCTTATCTTTGGGGATTCGTCATGCATTTGGCCTGTATCTGGTGCCAATGAGTGAAGAATTTGGCTGGGGTCATAATGTCTTTAGTTTAGCCATTGCCATGCAGAACCTGATCTGGGGTGCTGTTCAGCCCATTACTGGTGCCTTCGCTGACAAATATGGCAGCAAGATTGTCGTTGCCGTTGGCGGTACCTTATATGCGCTTGGTCTGTTATTGATGGCTGTCAGTTCAACCGGATTACTATTGAATCTCAGCGTCGGACTGATTTTAGGTCTGGCTTTGTCTGCGACTTCTTTCCCGGTTTTATTGTCTGCGGTTGGACGAGCTGCACCACCTGAAAAACGCAGTCTGGCAATGGGGATTGCCAGTGCAGCAGGCTCCTTCGGCCAGTTTATTATGCTGCCTTCAACGCTGTTACTTTTACAGAATGTCGGCTGGTCAGCAGCACTTGTTGTCAGCGCAATTTTAATCGCTTTGATTGTACCTTTGGCCTGGATGCTAAAAGCCCCGATGTATGTCGATCCGAATGCGACTCCTACACCGAATAAAGTTTCACTAAGCTTTAAAGAGATTTTAGTGGTAGTCAAAAACCATAAGCCATTCTGGTTTCTGGCGATGGGCTTTTTTGTCTGTGGCTTTCAGGTGGTCTTTATCGGGATTCACCTGCCGGGTTATCTGATTGATCATGGGTTCAATGCTACAACTGGCACGATTTTCCTGGCGCTGGTGGGCCTGTTTAATGTTGTCGGTACCTATACGGCTGGCTGGCTCGGTGGAAAGTATTCCAAACCACGTCTGCTAATGGGCTTATACGGTCTGCGCGGGATTGCGATTATCGCCTTTCTGATGCTGCCTTTAAGCACCTGGACGGTCTATGCGTTTGGTGTCATCATGGGATTATTATGGCTTTCTACCGTACCGCTCACCAATGGTATTGTTGCCAATATGTTTGGCGTGAAATATCTGACCATGCTCAGCGGGATTGTATTCTTTACCCATCAGGTCGGTTCATTCTTTGGCGGCTGGCTCGGCGGTGTAAACCATGACATGAGTGGTAACTATAATGCAGTATGGATGCTGTCGATTGCCTTAAGTATTTTTGGCGTACTGGTGCACTTATGGGTAAATGAGGAGCAAATTGTACATGACTGATTCCACTTTTCTGCTCAAGCTTTCCATTGCGGTAGCGATGGTACTTCTCCTCGCTATTTCTCTATTGCTCTGGAGCCAGACTCCAGAACTGTTTGAGTACTTTAACCAGGCTTTTTGCGCACACTGATTGTCAAATATTTGACATTTTTCAGCAGCTTTAGGACTTTGTTTTGCCATATTAATTAAAAGATTTCAATTCAATCATTTAGATATTTTTATCCGAATTTTCATAAGTTTAGCAATTCTTGTGATTTTATTTTTGCTCTGGATTTTTTTAGATTTTCTACAACAAGAAAATTCAGAGACTTTCCAATGACAAGCTTGACCCAACTTTCACAAGCCATTCACGATGCACCACGCTGGCATCAGCAAGATCAGTTCCAGAATACTGATGAAATTAAAATTGTTCCGCAGGCAGATCAAGCGCTAGGCGCAGTGGTTTATGGCCTCGATGCCCGCAAAGCCCAATCTGGTGAAATCATCCTGCGTCTGAAGCAAGCTCTGGCCGAACACTTGATCCTGATCTTTAGAAACCAAAGTCTGGATGATCTACAGTATCTTGCCTTTGCCACCTATTTCGGTTCAATCTTCCGTCCAGATGCTGACACGCCAGTGCTAGCTTCTAAAACCGATACGGGCCCCCCACCTGATGTCGTACCAGTTTCCAATGCAGTCGGTCAAGGGGATTACACCGGCCATGGTGAACTTGCACCGCATGCCGATCACCAGTGGACACCCCTACCAGTTACAGCTCATTACCTATAATCCATTTGTGCGCTTCCAAAGCAATAAAGGTGGTAATGCTTATGCGGGTAATATGCCAAGGTATCGCTTTAAAGATGAGTCAATTTTAGGTCACGCCTACCCGCACCCACTGGTACGTACCCATCCTGAATCTGGCGTAGAGCGCTTTGGTTAAATACCCATACCGAAGTTGAGCTGGTGAATTATGACGATCAGGCAGGCAGTGAACTGATTGCAAAATTACGTGAACATGTCTTAAAACCTGAATTCGCTTATGAGCACAATTGGGAAGCAGGCGATATCGTGTTCTGGGATAATCAGGTTACTCTACATTCACGCCGTCCTTTCCCCGCTGATCAACGCCGTTTATTAAAACGGATCAGCTTGGCAGGTAGTCGTCCATTTTAATCTCCATAAAAATATAATAAAGAGAAAGGTTATTTAAGCCTTCGACAATAACGACTCATCATGTAGATTTTCCGCCATTGAGGAATGACCACCTCAATGGTTTTATTTTTAAATCTTCAATCATCCTATTTTGGCAATATCAGGAGAGATGCTTTGAATTAAATTTTTTAGAAATACAGCTTTTAACAAAATCGGTAATTAGATTACTTTTTCTCACTCAAACTGCCTAGTGTATTTTTCCTTTTCTGCTTAGCGTATTAAAAAACAAGCGATTGCTATAGCTGCAAAAAGGAGAAGAAAATGAACGAGATTCAATTTTCAGATTGTGTCCGCGCATGTATGACTTGCTCGCTGGCCTGTACCAACTGTGCCAGTGCCTGCCTGAAAGAAGAAGATTTAGAAATGATGCGGGAATGTATTCAGCGCTGTCTGGACTGTGCTGATCTGTGTCAGCTCTGCGCCCGCATGCAACAAAAGCAATCTCTATTTATGAAAGAGATTTGCGAGCTATGTGCTAAAGCTTGCGATTATTGTGTAGAAGAATGTGGCCATCATGAGGATGATCATTGCCAGCAATGTGCAGAAGCTTGCCGTCGCTGTGCTGAAGAATGCCGCAAAATGGCAGCTTAATTTCCAGCATTACTGGCTAGATTGAACTTTTTCAATTTAGAAAATAAAAAACCCGCAAATCGAACTTGCGGGTTTTTCTTATTATTTAAGATTTTAGGTATCTGTAATTTTGGAAAATTCTGCTTTAAACTCAGTTTTTTTAGCTCTTATATCATCAATTTTATAAGCAAACTTTTTAACCCATAAAGATGTAAGTAAAGGCACGATAATTGCTGAAATAACTACGCAGGCTGCAATTAAAGTAGTTGCTGCTGGTGCCACAACCTCAAATTGTGGGGCTACCTGAGCAATAAGCATTGGTGTAGCGGCTGCAGAACCTGCTGTACTAGATGCTGCTATTCCTGCTGTACCATTACCTTTGGCCAAAAATATATCTGCTGGTATTAAAAAGAGAGCCGAAATCAAGACAACAGTAACACCTAGAATAATTCCAGGTAATCCAGTTTCTAGAATTAGTCCAAAATTAATACTATTACCCAGAGCAAAACCAAAAAATGGAATCATTACTTTCGCTGCAGGAGCAAAAAAGTCTCTCATTTTTTCATCTAGATTGCCTAATAAGAAACCACACAAAAATGGTAGAACCACTCCTACTAGAGCGGCAGGATGAAAAGAAGCAACACCAGCTGAACCTAAAATAAGCATAGTAAATAAAGGGCCAGACTCAATTCCAATGAGTGCGCCTGCTGCTGCCTCTTCTTTAGTTCCATATTCTGACGTTAATGAAGAGTAAAGACCAGCATTGGTCATATCAAATGCAACCACTATAGCTAAAATAGAAAAACCCGCAAATAGCGGAGTATTCAACATTTCATCTGGCTGCATGAGAGAACCTAAAACTAGAGCTAACATCCAGGCAATAAATAATTTTGCACCGATAACGGCTCCTGCTTTTCTGACGACAGTGGCAGTAGCACGAACATTAATAGAAGCCCCTAAGCAGAAAGTCCAGACTCCTAAAATTGGTACAGCCCCTGTAATAATTCCCTTAGTAAATGAACCAAAATATTCAGCAGTATCTGGTGCAAATGTATGAATTGTTGCACCAATTAAAAGTGGAATTAGCATCATTCCACCAGGTACTTTATCTATAAATTTTTTAATTTCCATTTTAAAAACTCCCTCGAATTCCATCCTGAAGAGTTATGGTTTTGATAAAGCAATACTGATCTTAATTATTTTGAAACTATTTTTTAAAATAGAAAGATATTTATTGCGGCTGTGGAGATCAAAACCATTACTCTTATTGAGCAATTTCCTTTTTACATTTGTGCACCGATCATCCAAGGTACAAATTCTTCTCCACCAATTCCTAACGCTTCACTTTTACTTTTCTCACCCGAGGCTACACGAATAAACATTTCAAAAATTTCTTGACCTTTTTCTGCCACATTTGATGTTCCGTCCATAATATTTCCACAATTAATATCCATATCATCTAGCATCCGATCATACATAGCAGTATTCGTTGCAATTTTGATTGAGGGTGAAGGTTTAGCACCAAAACAAGAACCACGTCCTGTCGTGAAGGCAACTAAATTTGCCCCACCGGCAATTTGGCCAGTAGCTCCCATAGGGTCATAACCTGGTGCATCCATGAATACCAAGCCTTGTGTGTCAATAGTTTCCGCATAACGATACACACCTTTTAATGGTGTTGAACCACTTTTTGCTACCGCACCCAGTGACTTCTCTAGAATAGTAGTAAGACCGCCCGCCTTATTTCCAGGAGTAGGATTATTATCAATACTACCTTTTTCACGATCAGCATAAGCTTCCCAAGAATGAATCAACTCTACTAATTTATGACCTACTTCATTATTCACCGCCCGACGTGTTAATAGATGTTCTGCACCGTAAATTTCTGGAGTTTCCGATAAGATTGCTGTACCGCCATGTGCAACCAAATGATCAACAGCTACACCTAGGGCAGGATTAGCAGTAATTCCAGAGTATCCATCGGAGCCACCGCACTGCAGAGCGACACATAAATGAGATAATGGTAGCGGCTCTCGGCTCACTTGATTTGCTTCAGGTAAAATTTCTTGCACTAACGCAATCGCCTTATCAATAGTTTTTTGTGTCCCCCCTTCTTCCTGCATAACCAGTGATTTTATTTTACTAGCATATGCTGGATTTTTTGATTGAAGAAGTGGTTTCAACTGATTGGCTTCACACCCTAATCCTATGATTACTACCGCTGCAAAGTTAGGATGCTCCATATAACCTGCAATAGTACGACGTAATTGCTTGAGCCCTTCACCATGATGATCAATACAACAACCAAAACTATGTGATAATGCTACTACGCCATCTACGTTAGGATAATTGTCTATGATTTCTGGGTGGTCAAAATACTGAGCAACTTTTTTTACCACTGTTGCTGAACAGTTGACTGTACTGATTACTCCCACATAATTCCGAGTAGCTACACGTCCATCTGCACGTTTAATTCCTAAAAAATTTCGAGGCTGCAGCGCAGTTGCTATTGGAATTACATTTTCTCCAAACGCGTAGTCACGATCAAAATCAGCTATGGCCAAATTTTGTATATGAACATGCTGACCCGCTAGAATATTCTGGGTAGCAAAACCAATAATCTGACCATAACGTAATACAGCTTCACCTTTGAAAATATCTTTTAGTGCGACTTTATGGGCAGCAGGGATATCTTCTAAAGTAGCAATCTCTTCTGTAATCGGTGTGCGTGATATCAAAGGGCTTTTGGCAATTGCAATATTATCATTCGGATGCAATTGAAGAATATAAGATGTGTTCACTGTTTGCTTCCTTTCTAGTAGCTGGCTGAGTCCATAATGTCTTTATATTTTGCTAGTGCTATCAGATATTAAAATGTCTGATTGAATTCATCATAGTCTTTTTATTTTTGACAATCTGTGATATTTAAAAGACACATTGTTGAATAGGATTGGACAATTTATGCCAGGAAGGATTCCTCCTCTTCATCTTATTTATGCTTTTGAAGCTGTAGTTAGGCATTCATCATTTTCCAAAGCAGCTGATGAACTTAATGTTACCCGTAGTACAATTTCACATCGGATTCAGACCTTAGAAAAATTACTTAATACTGTTTTATTTGAGCGAACTACACGCAAGTTAAATTTAAGTGCTACAGGTGCATCCTATTATCAGTCAGTAAAAAAAGCCCTACATTCACTAGATAGTCTTAATAAAATTAACTCGAATAACCCTCATCAAAAAACAGTTACGCTATCGTCTCCTCCTACTTTCGCAAATATTTATTTACTTCCTCGTTTAAAAGACTTTTTAGAACAGTATCCAGATATTGAGATTGCTATAGAAATTGCAAAATCACAGCTTGATTATGAAATTAGCAAAGTTGATTTTGATATTAGATATGGAACTGGAATCTACCCTGGTATGCAAAGTTATCAGATTAGCCGAGATACTATTTTCCCAGTTGCATCGCCTTATTATGTAAAAATAAAGAATATTCGTTCACCTAGGGATCTTAAAAACTGTGACCTTTTAAGGAGCTATTTAGAGCCTTGGTCACCTTGGTTTACGCAAGCACATTTAGAATGGAAAGAACCTATACAAGGACATCGCTTTGAAGATTTATCTTTACTTTATCATGCAGCACAAAATAACTGGGGTATAGCGTTAGCTAGAGAATCACTAGTAAATAAACTCATTAATCAAGGATCACTCGTACAACTATTTGATATTACAGCGCAGCCTCAATTTCAATATTATGCAATTGTAGACCCGAGGAAAAACATATCTGATGAAGCCCAACTGTTTATTCAGTGGTTATGCCAAAATTATGATAAATAAAAAACCCGCAAATTGAGCTTGCGGGTTTTTGATCTAACCTGAATAAATCAAATTAGAATAAACGGTTCATACCATTCAAGGTTGCCACACGATAGGCTTCCGCCATCGTTGGATAGTTGAATGTAGTTTCCACAAAATACTTGATCGTATTGTTCGGGCTGTTCATGACCGCTTGACCAATGTGGATAATCTCCGAAGCATTATTACCGAAACAATGCACACCTAGAACTTCCAGTGTATCGCGGTGGAACAGGATTTTTAATTCACCAACCGTATCACCGGTAATCTGCGCACGCGCCAGATGACGGAAAGAAGCCTGACCCACTTCATACGGGATTTTTTCTTCAGTCAGCTGCTGCTCAGTTTTACCGATCGAAGAAATTTCTGGAATGGTATAAATACCAGTCGGAATATCAGTTACGGGTGCAACGTCTTGCTCACCGCTCATGTTGGCACCTGCGCAACGACCTTGGTCATAGGCAGCAGAAGCCAATGATGGCCAGCCAATCACGTCACCTGCAGCATAGATATTTTCGACTTCAGTCTGATACTGTTCATTCACGGTTAATTGACCGCGGCTGTTTGGTTTCAGGCCAATATTTTCAAGGCCTAAACCGTCAGTATTCCCTGAACGGCCGTTACACCACAGAATAGCGTCTGCCTTAATTTTCTTGCCGCTTTGTGTATGCAGAACGACATAATCATCAGAAGTTTCAAGGAAGTCGATCTGTTCATTATGACGGATCAATACACCCTGTTCGCGTAAGTGATAAGACAGCGCATCGGAGATTTCATCATCCAGATAGCTCAGCAGTTTTGGTTGGGTGTTGATCAGGTCAACCTTATGTCCCAATCCAATAAAGATTGATGCATATTCACAGCCAATCACACCTGCACCATAAATAATGATTTTTTGGATCGAGAAATCCAGATCCAGAATTTTGTCTGAATCAAATACACGTGGATGATTGAAATCAAGAATCTCTGGACGGTATGGACGTGAACCCGTCGCAATCACCAGTTGCTGGAACATAATGGTTTCTTTTATGCCATCTGGTGTAAATACAAAGATCGTATTTTCGTCTTGAATGTAAGCACGACCATGATAGATATCAATCTTGTTACGGTCATAAAAACGTGAGTGAGTATCCACCTGCTGCTGAATCACTTTATGTGCATTGCGCAGTACCTGTTTCATAGTGAATTGTTTCCATTCACCTACTTTTTGAAACATTGGATCACGTTGATAACGGATGATGCTGGATACCGTTTGACGCAATGCCTTACTTGGAATCGTACCTACGTGTGTACAGTTACCACCCAGCTGTTCACGCATATCTACAATTGCAACACGCTTACCAGATTTGGCAAGTTTCATTGCCGCGCCTTCGCCCGCAGGGCCTGAACCTAGAACTACCGCATCGTACTTAACGAAAGTTCCACTAACGACCTCTTTTTTACGTGGCATTCAACGCTCCTTAAAATTAAAAAATTTTGCTTTAATCTACGCTATATTATGACGTAATTGCTACCAATTTGGTGTATTTAACTTACATATATTGTGTGATAAGAACATTTTTTAAATGAATAATCCTTTTCACCCTATTTCACCTGAGTTTCGTTATAATTAAAAAAGTGTTAACTTTGATTTATCTCCCTCCTTCAAAACAGTGGAAAAGTTATATATGTCTGAAAACCGTAAACCTGAACAGGGTATCAAACTTCGCGGCGCAGAAAAGGTCGCCCGTATTCCTGTAAAAGTTGTTCCTACGGTTGAAACGCCACGTAAGCCGGACTGGATCCGCGTGAAAATGGCCGCTCCCGAGGAAGTTCAGCGTATTAAAACTACACTTCGTCAGCAAAAACTGCATACCGTATGTGAAGAAGCTGCCTGTCCGAACCTGCCTGAATGTTTTGGTGGGGGTACAGCAACCTTTATGATTATGGGTGATATTTGCACGCGTCGCTGTCCGTTCTGTGATGTGGCACATGGTCGTCCAAATGCACTTGATCCAGACGAGCCGCGTCATATGGCAGAAACGATTGCCAACCTGGGTCTGAAATATGCAGTCATCACTTCAGTAGACCGTGATGACCTATTGGATGGCGGTGCACAGCATTTTGTAGACTGTATTAAAGAAGCTCGTGCTTTGAGTCCAAAGACTTTGCTAGAAATTCTGGTACCTGATTTCCGTGGTCGTATGGACATCGCTTTACGCATCATGACTGAATGTCCACCAGACGTGTTTAACCACAATATCGAAACTGTGCCACGTCTGTATAAAGCGATGCGTCCAGGTTCAGATTATCAGCACTCTTTAAACCTGTTAAAAATGTTTAAAGAATACTGTCCGGATATTCCAACCAAATGTGGTTTGATGGTCGGCATTGGTGAAACTGAAGAAGAAGTCATTGCTTTGCTGGATGACCTGAAAGCACATGACGTGGATTATGTAACGATTGGCCAGTATCTACAGCCATCTAAACAGCATGCGCCAATCGACCGTTTTGTAACGCCAGAAGAATTCGAACGTTATGCAGAACATGGCCGTAAGCTTGGCTTTAAGAATATCTGGTCAGCACCGATGGTACGTTCAAGTTACTTTGCGGATCGTCAATACTATGGTGAACCGGTTCCAGAAGTACGCCGTAAAGTTGATCCAGCAAAAAAAATCGCTGTACAGGCGATTGAAGCTTAAAATGACTTAGATCAAAGCCCTCTCAAGTAGAGGGCTTTTTTATGCCTAACTAAATTTATATTTGTTCACTTTTTAATAATTTTATCTACCCTCTCTTGGAGATTAAGTTATTACTTATCTTCACATTTCTTTGCGTGTTCTCACTTGAAGACTGCGCATTTTTCAAACAATCTCAAAAACAGATAAAACACTTCAATATATCGTTGAAATATTTAATAACGATTGTTCTCACAAGAACAATTGTGAATTTGCCAATTGCTAAGCGATGTAAAAAAATTGATCAAGTCTTATGAAGACACCTTAGGGAGATCGGCAGCATCACAATTGTATGACCCTGGAGAAATATAACAATGCTATTTATTTTCGCCGTACTTCTTCTCATTGCCAGTTTATGGGCGATTTTCTTTTTTCAACTTTCCCGTACCACTGGTACAATTACCCTGATTGTCATGTCAGTGGTTTGTGCCTTTATCAGTCCTTGGTCACTGATTCTGGGCATTCCTTTGATCCTGATCAGTCTGGTCGTCATGATCGAACCTTTGCGCATGTCTTTCATTTCCAGGCCAGCCTATAAAGCTTTAGCGGATGGCATGCCGAGCATTAGCCCGACAGAACGTGAGGCTCTTGATTCCGGCACCAGCTGGTGGGAAAAAGAACTCTTTATGGGTGCGCCGAACTGGGAAACCTTTAATAGCTATCCCTATCCAAAACTTTCCGTTGAGGAACAGGCATTCTTGGATAACGAAGTCGAAACGCTCTGTAGCATGCTGGATGAATGGGAAATTCATGAGAAGAAAATGCTGCCTGAACATATCTGGCAATATATTAAAGATAACGGTTTCTTGGGACTAATTATTCCCAAAGAATACGGCGGTCGTGCCTTTAGTTCCTTTGCTCAGAGCCGAGTGATGAGCAAAATTTCTTCACGCTCTCTCACTGCTGCTGTGAGCTGTATGGTGCCTAACTCTCTCGGGCCGGGTGAGTTGTTACTACATTATGGTACCGATGAGCAAAAAGATCGTTATTTACCCGGTCTGGCTAAAGGTGAAGAAATCCCATGTTTTGGTCTGACCAGTCCTGAGGCCGGTTCAGATGCCGGTGCAATTCCAGATACCGGTGTGGTCTGCTATGGACAGTTTGAAGGTCAGGAAGTCTTGGGACTGAGAATGAATTTCTCCAAACGCTGGATTACTCTAGCACCAATTGCCACTGTCGTCGGTCTGGCTTTTAAAATGTATGACCCTGATCATCTACTCGGTGATAAAACGGATTATGGGATTACTTGTGCCTTATTACCAGCCAATCATGAAGGGGTAAAAGTCGGTCCACGACATAATCCTAGCTCCCCTTTTATGAATGGTACTGTTGAAGGTAAGGATGTATTTATTCCTTTAGACTGGATCATTGGTGGAGTGAAAAATGCCGGTAAAGGCTGGCGTATGCTGATGGAATGTCTAGCGGTTGGTCGTGGTATTTCCCTACCGGCTTTATCTACCTCTAGTGCCGAAATGACTTATCTGAATGTCAGCGCGTTCTCGCGAATCCGTCAGCAATTCAAGATTTCGGTGGGTAAATTTGAAGGCGTACAGGAAGCCAATAGCGAAATTGCCAGTGATGCCTATATGCTGGAAGCATTCCGTTATTTAGTGACTTGTGGCTTGAATCAAGGTGGTAAGCCGGCAGTCATGACCGCGATTGCCAAATACTACGCCACTGAGACCATGCGTAAAATCGTCAATCATGGTATGGATGTCGTGGGTGGTCGCGCCATTCAGATGGGGCCTCGTAACTTTTTGGCCTTAAACTATCAAGCCATTCCAGTATCAATTACAGTTGAAGGCGCCAATATTCTGAGCCGTTCATTGATGATCTTTGGTCAAGGTTCGATGCGTTGCCATCCTTATCTGTATGAAGAATTACAGCTTCTGCAAGCTGAAGACCCGAAAGCCGCTCTGAATCCATTCGATACTATGTTGTTTAAGCATCTGGGTTATACCTTTAACCGGACTGCCCGCTCTTTTGCCTATGCTTTTAGCGGTGGTTCAAGTGCTGCGCCACAAAGTGCGGTTGATTTTACCCGTCCTTATTACAAGATTATCAACCGGCTCAGTGCCAACTTTGCCCTGACTGCAGATATGTGTTTAGGTTTATTAGCAGGTGATATTAAACGCAAGGAAATGCTTTCTGGCCGTCTGGCTGATATTCATGCCCATTTGTTTATTGCGACGGCAATTCTGAAATTTTTTGAACATAGTAAAAAAACTGAAGCTGAACGTCTGCATGCACAATTGGCAATTGAGAAATCTTTATATACCGCTCAGGAAGCGTTTTATGACCTGTTTGCGAACTTCCCGGTGGGTGTTGCTGCTGGCATGGTCAAACTCATCTGTTTCCCATTTGGCCGACCTGTCGCGAAACCATCTGACCGACTTAAACAGGAAGTCGCAAATGTCATGATGGAAGATAACACTTTCCGGCAGGTACTGAAAAAGCATGTTTTCTATAGCACGGCGGAAGATGATGTGAATGGTCGTATGGAATCAACCTTCACCATGTTATTGGAGATTGAGCAGCTTTGGGATCGCTTTAAGAAAGCCGAAAACAAAGGTCAATTTAAGGGACTCAGTTTTGCTGATCATGTGGCTGATGCGCATGGACAAGGCTTTATTAATGAAGAAGAAGCCAATAAGTTACTGCACTATAATGCGCGTCGCTATGACAGCATGTTGACTGATGTCTTCGATTTGCATTTACAGGAAGTATTGGAGCTGGAAAATCCTCATATTTCGAAAGCAGATGCAACAGGTACTGATACTTCAGTTCAAAGTGCACCTTCACATTCAACCAGTCCTTAGATAGAACTTTTATCTAAATCAGATCTTGATTACAAAGTGAAGTTATTTCTTGACTTCACTTTGGATATCTCAAGTGGCTATTCAGCCACTTTTTTACGACTATTGCACGATGGTATTTAAGAGATAAAACGTTAAGCTACACCCATAATAAAATTGAGGGTCAATGATGTCACAACAAGATTATGAAAATGGCTTGAAAGTCCGTACTGAAGTGATGGGTGCAAGTTTTGTAAAACGTGCCCAGGACAATACGGTTCCTTTTACTCAGCCTTTGCAGGACTGGATTAATGAACATGCCTGGGGTTCAACCTGGCAACGTGAAGGGGTTTTACCACGTAAATACCGTTCTTTAATTACCATTGCTTTTCTTACCGCGCAAAAAAGCCCGACTGAATTGAAAGGCCATGTTCGTGGCGCTTTGAATAATGGTGCAACAGTTGAAGAAATTCAAGAAGTGCTACTGCATAGCCTGCCTTACTGCGGTGCCCCTGCCACACAGGAAGCCTTCCGTGCAGCGCTTGAAGTAATTCAGGAATATCAGGCAAATCAGCAGAAGTAAGAATTGCTTAGGCTATTTAACTAGCTTATCAATAATAAAGCCGGGAATTAAAATTCCCGGATTTTTAAATTTTAAACTGATATATCTATAGCTATACTTCTTTAATATTGTTTGAAAAGATTATCCTCTTAATTCAATTTGAGTCCGCTGTTCCAGTCCTTGCACCGCAGCGGAGAAATCCAGCTGACTGGCCTGTGGTTTGGCAATCTGCTGAAACTCTTGCTGAACCAAAGACATTACTGATAAATCCAGTTGCTGTTGCTGTACCAACTCCAAGGCAATGCCAATATCTTTCTGTAATAGATCCAGTGCAAAGGTCTTATTAAATTCACGGCTTAGTACACGCTGTGCCATGATATTTTCCGACATGCTGCTTTTACCACTGGAATGATTAATACAGTTTAGTGCACTGCTTAAATCAACACCCTGCCCTTTCAGCACAGTCAGCCCTTCAGCCAATGCCCATAAGTGAGTCGCCATTAAGGTATTATTCACAGCTTTTACCGCAAAGCCAGAACCGCTTTCTCCCACATATTCAATCAGGCCAGCAAAGGCATCAATGATCGGTTTGGCTCGTTCAAAGGCTTGTTCATTGCCACCCACCATCACAGTTAAAGTGCCTTTTTCTGCGCCAACGGTTTGACCAGAAACCGGTGCATCCAGATAAAAACTGCCTTGTTGCTCCAAGAGCTTCGCCAGTTTCTGGGCAGATTCCGGTACACCGCTGGTACAGTCAATCCAGATTGCACCTTGTTTGGGTGGATGGGCTGCAATCAATGCTTCCACATCCTGACTGGTCGGCAAACAGGAAAAGATAAAATCTGCCTGAACCGCCTGCTTAATACTCACTGCTTGAGTTGCAAAAATTTCAGCATACGTTACAGCTTTCTGTTCGGTTCGATTCCAGACCCAAACCTGATGCCCGAGTTTTGGCAAATGGGAGGCCATATGCCAGCCCATTGCCCCGAGTCCTAAAAATGCAATTGAATGACTCAAAAAATGCTCCTCATATTAAGCGACTGGCTTAGCCTCAACCTCAGTTACGGTTTCAGCTGGTTCAGATGCTGGCAATTCTTTATCTTCACCACGGTTCAGGAACAGATTGAGTAAGATCGCAGCTAAAGTTGCAGTACCAATACCGCCCAGATCAAAACCACCAATCTGCAAGCTATAGTTCCCTGTGCCCATGATCAGACAGACTGCACCAATAATCAGCGTACTGTTCTTGGTAAAATCAACACGGTTATCCACCCAGATTTTCGCACCAGCCACAGTAATCAGACCAAATACGACAATCGATGCACCACCCAACAAGGCCACTGGAATGGTACTGATCACTGCACCGAATTTAGGTGAAAGCCCAAGTAAGATGGCGAAGATACCAGCAAAGACAAATACAGTGGTTGCATAAACTTTGGTGACTGCCATGACACCGATATTTTCGGCATAAGTGGTCATCCCCGTACCACCCACAGAAGCTGATAATGAAGTACACACCCCATCAGCCAAGAAACCACGACCCATATATGGAGACAGGTTTTTACCGGTCATCGCAGAGACTGCCTTAAAGTGCCCCAGATTTTCTGCAACCAAGATAATTGCTACTGGTGCAATCATCAGCATGGCATTCATTTC
Organism: Acinetobacter sp. UBA5984; assembly: GCF_002429925.1. Classification (NCBI taxonomy): domain Bacteria; kingdom Pseudomonadati; phylum Pseudomonadota; class Gammaproteobacteria; order Moraxellales; family Moraxellaceae; genus Acinetobacter; species Acinetobacter sp. UBA5984. Next base: position 14,439 of record NZ_DJBE01000056.1, on the reverse strand, counting down.
AAAGACCGGACTTTGGAAATTTGGCAAACCAAACCATGCTGCTTCACTGACCTTAGTAAAATCAATCGCAGGTCCGAAGCCCATCACATTGGTGAAAAGGAAATAAATCAGGTAGGAAGATAATAAGCCCAATAACAATAACAGACGGCGCACCATTCCTCGTGTAAATACAGCAATCACACTGATACAGATAATAGTGATTAATGCCATCCAGGAATCAAACTGGTTCGCTGAAACGCTTTTGATTGCCACTGGAGCTAGGTTCAAACCGATAATCATTACGATCACGCCTGTCACTACAGGTGGCATCAGTTTTTCAATCCAGTTGGTACCAGTTTTCATCACCAGCAGCCCAATCAAGGCATAAACAATACCGCAAGCAATCGTACCGCCAAGCGCCAGTCCGATATTAGGATTCGCTCCAACTCCGGAATACCCCGTCACTGCGACGACCGCACCAATAAAGGCAAAGCTAGATCCCAGATAACTAGGCAATCGACCGCCCGTGATCAGGAAAAATAAAATGGTACCAATCCCGGTAATAAAAATTGTGAGATTGGGATCAAACCCCATTAATAAGGGTGCCAGCACGGTTGCGCCAAACATGGCAAACACATGCTGTAACCCGAGAATAATACTTTTCCCAGCAGGCAGATATTCATCTGTTTGCACGGGTGTGGTATCGAGATTGCCTTGGTAAGGCTTAAATTTTGGAAACCACGTTTCTTTTTCTTGCATCGGCTTCCCCTCCTTGATTAGGATTGAATTGAATTAGCACATTTTGTGTGGCTCACAGTAAGAACGGTTGAAGTACATCAGCGCATTGCCTTGACTCTGACACATGGCTTTCACCTCACAGAACAGCACGTCATGACTGCCTACGGATAAACATTGGACCACCTCGCAGTCAAAACTGACTAAGGCATCCTCAAGTACAGGTGACTGGGTCACCAAGGTTTTCCAGTTCCCCTGGCTGAAACGCTCTGCTATTGGTGCCTTTCCACCAAACAGATTGGAGAGATGTTGTTGATGTGATGCCAAGGTATTCACACACAACACCTGATTCTTTTTAAAGGTTTCATAGACTGAAGCAGAACGGTTCAGGCACACCAGCAACGTTGGTGGTGTATCCGTCACGCTACATACGGCCGAAGCGGTAAATCCAGCCATTCCTGCATCGCCTTGCGTAGTAATCACATTCACCGCAGCACCCAGATTGGACATGCCCTGACGGAAAATCTGCTGATCGACTTGGGTAATGATGTCGCCAGATGCGTTAGTCGCCAAAACCTTATTTAATGCGTTATTTTCTGCAACTGTCTCTGTGATGATTTTAGATAATTTGGCATTCATGCTGTTCTCCCGACCCCAAGTCAATATTCAGTTTTAGACTTGGGGCATCTAGTAATGAGATTGAATCAGGTGGATCGGCTTATACATGGGCAATCGAAGCAATTTCGACTAGCGCATCAGGTTTGACCAAACCTGTCTGTACGCAATACCGTGCCGGCTTATCTCCCGGGAAATACTCTGCATACACTGCATTAATCGCAGCATAATCTGCCCAGTCTTTGACAAAGACATGGTTAAACGTTACGTCATCCATGCTGCCACCGGCTTCTTCAATCACACGCTTGATGGTTTCCAGAATATGACGGGTCTGTGCTGCGGCATCACCGACATGCACTACATTATTATTTTCATCAAAGGCCAATGTACCGGACACATACACAATATTATCTGCCTTAGTTGCCGGTACATACGGTGCGAGTGGTTTTGATGTTCCTGCGGGAATAATGATTTCTTTAGGCATACTTTTTTTCCTTAATCCTGATCTTTAATTCTTTATACGCTTACAGCTAATTTAGTTTCTTTTAGTGACTCACTTTCTTTTTGAAAGGTATCGACAAAATTTGCGGTATCGGATACCCAGCCAAAGAAGGTCTTGATGTTGTACAGACTGGCTTCATGGGCCTCGACTGGACCGGCTTGATGGCAGGCATCCGCCAGCACCACGCCGAAATATTCCAGAAAGAAACCATCACGCAGGGTCGATTCCACGCAGACATTGGTGGCAATTCCGACAAAAACCAGATTGCGAATGCCGCGGACACGCAACATGCTGTCTAGTGCGGTATTAAAGAAACCGCTATAACGTGGCTTTTCAATGACCAGGTCCTGTGGCAATGGCTTTAACTCATCAATCAGTTCAAAATCCCAACCGCCTTTTGCTAATAATTTCCCTTGTAATTCAGGACGTTTACGCATGGTCTTTAGGGCATTTGATTTATGGAAATTTGGAGAATCGGTTCCACCCGCTTCCTTATATTCTGTATCCCAGCCATTTTTGAAATAAATCACCTGAATACCGGCTGCATGCGCTGCATCAACTGCCTTTTTAATATTTTCAACCACTGGCTTGGTTTTCGAGACATCAAAGCCCGCCAGATCCAGATAGCCCCCCTGTGAGGTATAGGCATTCTGCATGTCGATCACAATCAGCGCAGTCTGTTCAGGTGCAAGACAAATTGCTTCAGGTTCAGCCTTTAGGGTTCTTCCGGTGCCGAGTTTTTCAGTAAACCCAGCGGTAACTACTGATTCACTCATGCGCTTTTCTCCAGAACCGGTGCTTCGCCCTCAATCACAATATGCTCACGACATTTCATCAATGGCTGGATTTTCTGACCAAAATCTTCGACACCCTGAACGAAATCATCAAAAGTCAGCAGCACACCTTCAGTGCCTTTGATTTCGCCAATTTCATCCAACATTCGTGCCACATTTTTATAAGAACCGACCAGAGTCCCCATATTGATATTTACAGGAGATACGCTAGACGCCATTTGACGGATATTGGTATCTGCACCAGAAGTCGTGTCTTTCCCACCCTGATTCATCAACCAGTTAATCGCTTCCATGTCGGCACCATCGTTATAGTGCTGCCATTTTGCTTGCGCTTCTTCATCGGTCTCAGCTGCAATCACCATAAACAGCACATAAGTCTGTACATCACGGCCAGTCACATCTGTTTTTTCTTTTAGACGGTCATTAATTTCTGCATAAGCTGTTGGAGTATTCAGGCCTTTACCAAATACGAAGTTGTAGTCGGCATATTGTGCAGAAAACTCTAAACCTGCATCAGACTGACCTGCACAGATGATTTTCATATCGGCTTGCGGGCGCGGGCTAACACGGCAGTCTTCCATCTGGAAATGTTCGCCTTTAAAGTCTGATTTTCCGGTTGTCCAAAGCTCACGCAGGATTTGTACGTATTCAGATAGGTATTCATAGCGCTTACCAAAATACTCATTGCCCGGCCACATACCCATCTGGGTATATTCCGGTGGCTGCCAGCCGGTTACCACATTCAGACCGAAACGGCCATTGGAAATAGAATCAATGGTAGATGCCATGCGCGCTACAATTGCAGGTGGCATGACTAGAGTTGCAGCTGTTGCATAAATTTGAATTTTGCTGGTAACAGCAGCAAGACCGGCCATCAGGGTGAAAGTTTCCAGGTTATGTTCCCAGAATTCGGTCTTGCCACCAAAGCCACGCAGCTTGATCATGGAAAGTGCGAAATCGAAACCATAGTGCTCAGCACGCTGTACGATTTGTTTGTTTAACTCAAAAGTCGGCATATATTGTGGTGCATTTTCAGAGAGTAACCAACCGTTGTTTCCAATTGGACAGAAGACACCTATTTTCATTTTCACACCTCATTATTTTTTAACACTTATTCAAAATCCTGGTTCCGCTACGGGAATCTTATTTACAAGATAAACATTGCAAACCGTGTGCCAAATATTTTTATTAATTATTTATCAAATACTTAATATTTTATTTTTTGAATTTTTAGTAAAATAACTGTTTTCAAACATGAGTCAATTTTGCTCACTATGTTTCATTCAAGTGCATTTATATAAATTCATGCGTGTGCAAGCCCTGTATAAATTCGCAGTAAAATTCCTGCTCATACCATAGAAATGATTCATTAGAAAAAATAAAAAGTCAGACCCAGGGTCTGACTTAAATAAACAGATTTATTGGCTGAAAATATCAGGCTGATTTTAAATAATGCAGTATGTTTTGGTTGATCAGGGCAGTTTCAGTCACCGTAGAAGCATGTGCTCCCGTTTCGAGCAGGTTAAACCGGCTATGTGGCAATAACTGCTGCAATTTTTGTGAACATTGATATGGCACCAGAAAGTCATCCCGATTGGCAATCAGATGTACAGGAACATTTTTGAGTGCCTGCCGATGCACTTCTTCTAGTTGAAAAGCTTGTACTGCCTGTATACGTGCCAAGACATTTTGAATCGGTGGAAAGTCAAGGAGCTGCTTATTTTCTGCATCAGTCAACTGTTCAATATGTGTAGAGATCCATTGCGGTGGATACAGAAATAAAGCCTGTGCCCGCACATAGGCCTCAGTCCCGCTATTCAGCAATAAAGAAGTCCTTGCCTGAAAACATTTTTGGGTATGTGAATCCAGTTCCCCCCAGGCATTCAACATGGTCAGGCTAAGTAACTTCACACCCTTTTCCGTCTGACAGGTCGCCAGTTGCATGCCAATATGTCCGCCTAGGGCATGTCCAATAAAATGAAACTCGCAAATATCCTCATTGATCAATAAATCCAGAATCTGCCGAGCCATATGATCTACGGAATAAGGCGTTGGCAAGAGTTCAGAATCCGCATGACAACCTTCCTGATCATAGGTCACCACATGAAAATCTTGCTGCAAAACCTCAATTTGTGGATTCCAGAAACTTGCATGTCCACCTAAACCAGAAGAAAGCACTATATAAGGCGCATCGGCCCGTGCTGCAGGATAAATAAATAAAGACATAAAATTCTCATAGTTTCGCTATGAGATGAGTGCAGCAAAATACATGCCTGAATAGGACTATTTTTGAACAATTGATAAAACTATAACCAATAGACATTAAAGCTATAATAAAATTCCTGCACCTCAAAGCGCACGTTATAGCCCAGTTCAGTCAATTCTGCCGAAAGACCACGGATCTCTTCTAAAGGCAAATGTTTTGGAAATACCGTTAATACAGCAGTATTGCCTTGTCGGGCATTGTCCTCAATTAATTGAGCCAAACGGGGCTTATACATTTCAATATTCAAGTTGGCTACATTCGATAAAACTTTGGCCTGATCAGCAGTCATAAAACTCATTGTTTTTACTCTTTTTTGATTTTATTCAATGAAATTAAATGATTTAAATCACATAAAATATTTTTGTTTTGTATCTAATTAAATAAATCGTGCATAAAAAAATCCCTCACATGGAGGGATTTTCTTAGAAAAAATTACTGATCTGGTAAAGGAATATATTGTGAAGAACTGCTTTGCGTTTTACGTTCACTAATCACCACATCCAGTGTCATGGTTTTTCCAGCGCGCTCTACTTCAATCTGAACGGTACTGTTTGGTGCCTGTAAAGCGACAAAATTAATCAGATGTGAGGCAGAAGTAATCACTTCATTATTTACTTTGATAATTTTATCACCACGCTGGATGCCAGCTTTTGCTGCTGGTCCATTTTCCAGCACTTCAGCGACCACTACACCTGATTCTTTAGGTTGCAGTACATCATTACGTTCTGTCGGCAACAGACTGATACCCAGCCAGCCACGAACGACACGGCCATCTTTCAGGATTGCATTCATCACCTGTTGACAGATTTTAGCGGGAATCGCAAAACCAATCCCCAGTGAGCCACCTGTTTGCGAGAAGATTGCTGTATTCACTCCGATCAGGTTACCGGCAACATCAATCAATGCACCACCCGAGTTGCCTGGGTTAATTGCAGCATCTGTCTGAATAAAGTCTTCATAAGTATTGATGCCCAGATCAGAACGGCCTGTCGCAGAAATAATCCCCTGAGTCACGGTTTGACCGACACCAAACGGGTTACCAATTGCCAGAACAACATCACCGACTTCATTGCCACTCAGCTTGAATGGCAAAACTGGTAATTGTTCAAGTTCGATCTTAATTACAGCCAAATCCGTATCCGGGTCTGTACCTACAACTTTAGCTTCAGCACGGCGTCCATCATGCAAGGCCACTACAATCTGGTCTGCTTGTGCAATCACGTGATTATTGGTCAGGATATAACCATCAGGACGAACTATCACGCCTGAACCTAAACTGTTTTCATTTGGACTTTGACCAAACTGGTCTGGTAACTGATCACCGAAAAATTCACGGAAGACTGGATCTGTCAGTAAAGGATGTGCCTGCTGTTTTACTTTTTGTGTGGTAAAGATATTTACCACCGCAGGTGCTGCGACTTTCACTGCGGCACTATAGGAGACAACGCCTCCAGAACGCGAAGTATCGATCAACGGTTCTACTTTTTCAGCAGGCATTTTTACGCCATCCGGCGCAATCGGTGATTTAGGTTTCTGCAGCTGCTGCCACCCCAAAAAACCGATAATGACTAAAATCAGTAACACCCAAGGTAACCATGTAAAGGTACGGCGCACTTTGCTATCCTCTAAAATATTTTAATTCGTTGATGACTAAGTAATTTGTATCCTATTGTAATGCCAAATACATAACTAAACACAAAAAAATCCACAGAGATTTGTGCTGCTTTAGTTACAATTGGACATATGAATAAGAATTGGCAAGTTCATAAACTGACAGGAATTTTATGGCGAATTTAAACGATATTATCCGCTGGTGCGATCAGACTTTAGCATCTTCCGAATTTAAGGACTATGCACCGAATGGCTTACAGATCCAAGGCCGCGCTGAAGTCAATAAAATTTTATGTGCCGTTACTGCCTCCCAAACTGCGATCGAAGCTGCGATTGAACAAGGTGCTGATTTACTATTGGTTCACCATGGTTATTTCTGGAAAGGTGAAGCCTACCCGATTACCGGGATGCGTGGTAAACGAATTAAAAGCCTGATCCAAAATGATATTTCGCTTGTTGGTTATCACCTGCCTTTAGATAGCCATCCAACTCTGGGAAATAATATTGCGATTGCAGACCTGCTGGAACTGGAAAACCTGGAACAGCTTGATCCGAGTGAGCGCCGTCCAATTGGGAATATTGGTTATTTAAAACAGGCCATGACGCCAGAAGGATTCAAGGCCTATGTATCAGAAAGACTGGGCTATGATGCGTTGCATTTACCTGCCGAAAAAAGCCTGATTCAAAAAGTCGGTTTCTGTACTGGTGGTGCACAGGATTATATTCATAAAGCAGCGGCACAAGACTGTGATGCTTATATTTCTGGCGAAGTCAGTGAGCGTACTTTTTATGATGCTCAGGAACTGGATGTGCATTATTATGCCTGCGGCCACCACGCCACTGAAAAATATGGTGTACAACGTCTGGCTAAAGCTATTTCAGAACAATTTAATATTGAGTATAGTTATTTCGAATTAAACAATCCGATTTAATTTCGATTGGCAAGTAGATGAGTGGCTTTATCTTTAAATTTTCAGGCTTTATTCTGTATTGTTATTTATACACAGTGCCCATTTTTGCCTAAGAATCTATTACAATAACGCCACTTATTGTCAAAACCCAGCAAAATGCAAGGAATTGAAAACATGACAACCATTACTTTACCACCATTACCATACGACTACGACGCTCTTGCTCCACACATCAGCAAAGAAACTTTAGAATACCACCATGACAAACACCACAATACTTATGTGGTTAACCTGAACAACCTGATCGCTGGTACTGAGCTTGAAGGCAAAACTCTAGAAGAAATCATCAAAGCAACTGCTGGTGATTCATCTAAAGCAGGTGTATTTAACAACGCTGCGCAAGTATGGAACCACACATTCTACTGGAACTGCTTGACTAAAAACGGTGGCGGTAAAGCAACTGGCGCTTTGGCTGCAAAAATTGACGAAGCTTTCGGTTCTTACGAAAAATTCGCTGAAGAGTTCGCAACTGCTGCTGCAACTCAGTTCGGTTCAGGTTGGGCTTGGTTAGTTGCTGATGAAGTAAACGGTAACCTGTCTATCCTTAAAACTTCAAATGCTGACACTCCAATGGCACACGGTAAAATTGCTGTGTTGACAATCGATGTTTGGGAACACGCTTATTACATCGACTACCGTAACGCTCGTCCTAAATACATCTCTACTTTCCTAGAAAGCCTGGTGAACTGGGATTACGCAAACGCGAAATATGCTGGTCAACCTGCTGGTGTTGAGAAATAATTTTTTATTTCCAGCTTAAAAAATCACCCTTCATGGGTGATTTTTTTATTTTTAGGTCTAAGATGCATATTAAAAAAGCAAATGATTCATTTCTTTACAGGAATTGATTGACGGTCTTTGTTTTCCTGCCTAAAATGCGCATCAGATTCTCCAATAGCTCAGTCGGTAGAGCGACGGACTGTTAATCCGCAGGTCCCTGGTTCGAGCCCAGGTTGGAGAGCCAATCTATTCTCCCATAGCTCAGTCGGTAGAGCGACGGACTGTTAATCCGCAGGTCCCTGGTTCGAGCCCAGGTGGGAGAGCCAAGATTCTGAAAAACCCACTCATTGCGAAGTGGGTTTTTTTATTCTTTTCTCTTTTATGATCCGTGTTTGATTTGAGTCAGTTTATATTCTTTGTGATTGGCTGTCTGGCAAGCTTTGCCTTAATTTGCCTGCTCTTCCCTCATCTGTTTACCCGCCAGAAGAAATTCTATCCCAAGCGTGTCATTACAGCTTTCGAAAGCAAGATGTTTACTCGCCTGAAAGATGCTTTTCCGCATCATCACATTCTGGCACAGGTCGCATTTAGTGCTTTGATTACGCATGACAATATGAAAATGCGCAGCAAGTTTAACCGCAAGGTGACCGATTTTGTGGTGATGGACCGGGAATATAGTGTGGTGGCGATTATAGAACTGGATGACCCCACCCATATTGGCAAGGAACAGGAAGATGCGGAACGCGATGCAATGCTGATTGCTGCCGGCTATACAGTCGTCCGCTACACTGAAATTCCAACAATCCGGCAACTTCAAAGGGATTTGAGATAAATAGTTTAATGAGAGGAATTTGTTTCAGCTTCTGAAGCAGCTTGAATTGCTTGAACCTCCTGCTCTGCCTTTGATTTTTCAGCCGCTTCGCGCGCTTCAATCCGGGCAATCATATCTGCCTGTTGCTGCTTATATTTTTCCTGATTTTTTGCATCGCTATTAACTGCCAGAAATGCCATCGTCACTAAAAAAATCGGCACACATAAAGCCAGGGTTCCAAAGATAAGCAGTTTTTTAATACTGCGGGGTTTTGTCTGTTCCGACATAACAAGCCTATACTGATAACCTATAATCCTGAGTCACTATAACAAACTTAAATGATTGCTCAAGGCCTAGCCTTACAAGGAATAGAAAAGGAGCCGAAGCTCCTTTTAGGATTAAGGACTGACAGAAATACCTGAAGGCATATAGGTATTGATGAAGGTCAGCAGCTGGGTTCTGCTTTGTACAATAGCCTCGGTATGTGATGCGTCTTGTACCGGTACAAAAGTCACTGTGGTTCCCATATCTTTCAAGCCTTGTTGTAAAGTATTTGTCACTGGATATGGAACAGCCATATCTGCAGTACCTTGAATGATCATCACAGGAACATTAATTTTTTCAGTTGCAGGCTGATTATTCTCAAGGAACTTTTCAACCGACGAATTATTCTGGAAGTTTTCTACTAATCCTGGATAGTCTACAACCGCTTTTTCCGGATTATTCACCAGATAATCATCAATATCTTGCACATATTCAGTAATCAATGGCCCTAAACAAAGTCCATTTTCTCCAGTCGTGCCTTCCGCCTTTTCAGCCACAATCCCTGCACGGCTTGAAAATATATTGCGATAGTTAAAGCCTGGTTCATAAGCTTTAATCCCGACAGCAACATAAGCCGCATAAGCCAGTAATTCTGCATAGACTGCTTTCGCAGCATTATCTTGCCCAGCCTCAACCAAGGCACTAAGCGCTTGCGGTGCTACTTCACTGATAATATAACCCAGACTTGAAGCCGGAGCTGCTGCAACTGCTGCCTTATAATTTGGATCTTCATCGGCAAACTGGGCTGTGGCAAGTGATGCGTGCCCTCCCTGGGATTGTCCCACTGAGACCCAGGCACCATTAAATCGATTTCCCTGTTGTTCCTTAAAGGCTTTTACTGCATAGATAGCCGATTGTGCCGCACTTTTTAAATTTAAATAAGGATGGATCCCCCGAGTACCTAATCCTTCATAATCGGGTGCAACAATCACATATCCCTTTGCAAGCAAGCTGCTGGCCAATCCTCTAAAATTATTATTCAGCTGGTTATTACTTGGTGCACAAGAATCACCGCTACCCACCGTGCCATGTTCCCAAACCACCACCCGCCATCCGTCTTGAGGTTGAGGTGTATTTGGATAAAACACCATAGCTGTCGCTTCAGCCCGCTCACCATTTACGTTTGGCATATTATAGCGTATGACTTGAATATCCGATGCTTCAGGCAAGGTATCCTCATCATAAGATTGTTGACTTAAAAATACCCTTTCCTGTGGTCGGAACGAATCATTATCATCGTCATTACACGCAGTCATGAACAATGACATGGAACATACCAGTGCTAGACAGGTTTTTTTGAAACCGTTTTTCACTACATTATTCATATTCTAATCCCTTATTGTTGTTTACGATTTTCATGAAGAATCTTGAATTAAGCATAAAAAAAAGCACCCTTATAGGATGCTTTTGTTATGAATCGACAAGGTGCAGTTACAGAAGCGCGGCAAAGATTCCAAGGAAAATCATCAGCCCCACCCAACGGTTATGACGGAAAGCCCAGAAACAGCGCTGTGGGTCCTTATCTCGAGTTTTGGACCATTGATAAATAAAATCAATTGCGACGGCTAGAAGCCCCATCAGGCCAAATGGAATCAGCAAATCCTCAATCCATAATGCTGCGCCAATCAAGACCAGACTTAAAGCCTGTAAGGTACTAATGATCTGAATATCATGCTGACCAAACAAAATGGCTGTGGATTTCACACCAATTTTCAAATCATATTCACGATCAGTAATCGCATATTGCGTGTCATAGGCCACGGTCCAAGCCAGATTGCCAAAATAGAGAAGCCAACAAGTTAAATCTGGCGTCTGCCCGACGGCAGTATAGGCCATTGGAATTGACCAGGAAAATGCAGCTCCCAAAAATACCTGCGGCAAATGGGTATAGCGTTTCATAAACGGATAAATGAACGCTAAAAACAAGGCTCCAAAGGACCAGTAAAAGGTTTCAATCGGCAGGAAAAATAACAGGCAGGCACTGGCTGCGACGAGCACCAGAAAGACCATCACTGCTTCTTTAGCACTAATAATACCAGTGGCTAAGGGACGGGTTTTGGTACGCTCGACATGCGCATCCACTTTACGGTCGGCAAAGTCATTAATGGCACAGCCCGCTGCGCGCATAAAAATTACACCTAGAATCATCAGCACCAAAATACTGAGATCAGGTATTCCCTTTGCTGCGACCCATAGCGCCCACATGGTCGGCCAGAAGACCAGCTCTGTGCCAATTGGCTTATCAAAACGACAAAGATAATAATAGGCGCTCAGACGTTCACGCCAAGTAATTGCTTGTGCAGTTGCCATATCAAGTTAAGCCTGTTGATTTTGTATAAAGTGTTCAAATACCGGTAAAAATGTTTCTTGTACGATAAATTTACAACCATGCCAAGTATAGCAGCTCTGGCGGGTCCAGCCCTCTTCCAGATAAATCACACGTCGCTCACACTGTGGATTGGTACGCTGGAATAATAGCCAGCCAATCGGCTTCGATCCAATATGCTGGAATATCCGCGCACGTTTTTGCAGGCTTAAAATTGGAAATATACTTTTGGCTTTGACCCAAGGCTGTTCTTCACAGCCATATAAATAGCTTTCCCGTACCCAGGACGTATGCTGATGTGGCATCTGCATCCACCGAGCATCCACAAATTCCAGACGCTGAAAATGTTCCTGCTGTGGTTCTACCCGGAACTGACCACCAGCCAGATCTGTTAACTGCTGCGTCAATGATCCTGAGGCATACAGCCACTCTCGAAGTGCTGTAGGCATCTGCTGTCTATTCGGATTTTTAAATTTTACACTCACAATGTTATCAACTTCACGATTAGGCATTATCTGTCTTGGCAATCACTTCATATTTTCCACTTGGCAGCTTTTTCAAAATCATGCCATCTGTGGTGAGATAAAAACTTTGTGGATAATCATAATCCAGAGCTAGCTCAGGATGACGTAATGCCACAAACTCAACCTGTTTATAACCTTCAGGTGTACTCGCAACATCTACATAGGTCACTTCAGAAAAATTCAGTTTAAAGCCTTTACTATGATCCTGAGGATCAATCCAAGGAAAAAAGCCGGTATGTCTTTTACGTTGTGCCATAACTTCATATCTTTGATCAATAACAGCATCATACAAAAAAACCCGCACAAAGGCGGGTCTTTTTTACAGTGAAATTCAGATCAGAATTACAGGCTGTAGTACATGTCGAATTCAACTGGGTGAGTAGTCGTATTCAGACGACGTACATCTTCAGTCTTAAGTTCGATATAGGCATCAAGCATTTCTTTAGTGAACACGCCACCTTTAAGCAGGTAGTCATGATCTTCTTTAAGAGATTCAAGTGCCATTTCAAGGCTGTGTGCCACTGTAGGGATTTTCGCTTCTTCTTCAGGAGGAAGATCGTACAGGTTCTTGTCAGCAGCTTCACCTGGGTGAATCTTGTTTTGGATACCGTCGATACCCGCCATCAACAATGCAGCGAAACCTAGGTACGGGTTCATCATTGGATCAGGAAAACGTGCTTCAATACGTTTGCCTTTAGGGCTAGAAACGTAAGGAATACGGATAGAAGCTGAACGGTTACGCGCTGAGTAAGCAAGCATAATCGGTGCTTCGAAGTGAGGTACCAAACGTTTGTATGAGTTTGTAGATGGGTTAGTGATCGCATTCAATGAACGAGCATGTTTGATCACACCACCGATGAAGTACAATGCCATTTCTGAAAGGCCTGCATATTCATCACCAGCAAACAGGTTCTTGCCATCTTTAGAAATCGACATGTGAACGTGCATACCAGAACCGTTATCGCCTACCATTGGTTTAGGCATAAAGGTTGCAGTTTTAGCGTATTGGTGCGCAACGTTCCAAACAGCATATTTGAACTGTTGTACTTCGTCAGCTTTACGAACCATTGTGTTGAAGCTCACACCAATTTCTAACTGGCAAGACGCAACTTCGTGGTGATGTACTTCTACACGACCTGGGCCCATGATTTCTTCAATTTTTGCACACATGTCTGCACGCATATCTTGATGAGAATCAACAGGAGGAACTGGGAAATAACCACCTTTAACACGTGGACGATGACCTGAGTTACCTGCTTCGTAATCTTTACCAGTAGACCAAGCAGCTTCTTCAGCGATCAATGTGTGGCGAGCGCCAGACATGTCGATGTCCCATTTCACTTCGTCAAACACGAAGAATTCTGGTTCTGGACCGAAGAATGCAGTATCACCGATACCTGTAGATTTCAGGTATTCTTCTGCACGGCGAGCAATCGAACGTGGGTCACGTTCATAACCTTGACCAGTTGATGGTTCGATAACGTCACAAGTCACAACAACAGTTGGCTCTGCAAAGAACGGATCGATGAAACCTGTTTCTGCATCTGGACGTAAGATCATGTCCGATGCTTCGATGCCTTTCCAACCTGCGATTGAAGAACCGTCAAACATTTTGCCGTCTTCAAACGTATCTTCATCAATACTGTCTGCTGGATAAGTAACGTGCTGTTCTTTACCCTTGGTATCAGTAAAGCGAAAATCGACCCATTTCGCGCCACTTTCTTGTATGAGTTGAAGGACCTTGTTCGCCATGCTCATTTTGCTCCGATGTTTTTTGTTGCACTCGCAAAGTGCGTGTTAGAAGTTGGTATCTATTAAGCAATTAGCGTACCAACTTTTAAAAGTATATCTAAAATCTTGAAATCTTTATAAGAAAACATAGGAAGATAAAAATACCTTGTCGCTATTATACTGTGACTTAAACTAAATGCACTATATTCAAGCATTCTTCCTGAGATTTGTTGCAGGTATTTTTTTAGCGCACCTAAATAGTGCGATGATTTCATATTAGGTAAGAATAGGAGCACTTTTCAGTGAGGAATTGCGTTTTTATGCTAATTTAGTTTAAAAAATATTCGATTTCGTTTAATTCTGGTTAAGTTTTATCAGTTACAAAGCGTGCTCTGTAGGTTTATGTACTTAAAAAGATCACTATTTTGAGTCACTTTTATTCAAATTGTCGATCTTATCGTTTGATTTATCCCATGCATTATTATTCAAATGATGTTTTTTTCAGCATCATTAGACCTCTTGCGAAAGTA
>NZ_DJBE01000061.1:0-29004 GCF_002429925.1 Acinetobacter sp. UBA5984 | reverse complement strand
CAGTAAATGTCAACAGACCCTAGTCAAAAATAATACTTTCGCAAGAGGTCTAATATAAAAAAGCCCTTCAATGTGAAGGGCTTTTTGCCAAGAGGTTAAACGTAGAATTAATCTAAAGGATTGCCAATAATATTGCTGATAATCCCTTTCATGATATGCGGTCCCTGCTCTTTACGCAGTTCTTCATACCATTCTTTGGTCACGGCTTCATCTTTCATATGTGTGACATCACAACGTTTACGCGCACGCAAGACCAGCTCATTGGCACGTTCATTACGTTTGTTCTGATAGCGTTTCAAGGCATCTTCCAGACCCAGCGTATTAATCTGTAAAGACCGGGCCAGATAGATCGCATCCTCCATGGCCTGACAACCACCCTGACCAATATCCGGTGTGGTGCTATGTGCGGCATCACCAACAATTACGACACGACCTTTATAGAACTGGGCAAACGGTTCAATATCATGAATTTCAACCCGATTGGTTTTCTGTTCATCCAGCGCATCAATCAGATGCTGAACCGGCGCACACCAACCTTCAAAATACTGTTTCAACAAGGTTTTATATTCTGCCCGATTATTCTCTAAACCAACTTGCAACGGCACATCAAAGAAGAAATAGAATTTTCCATCTGCCACAGGCATCAGCGAAACACGCTTACCTTGTCCGACAAATGTGGTCCATTGATCTGCCGGAGTAAGCTTTTCTGAAATTTCTACCAGACCATTCCAGTTAACATAACCGGCATAGCGACGAGAAACCTGTTCACCCAGTACATAGGTACGGGTAATGGAATGGGTTCCATCTGCACCAATCAGTAGGTCTGTTTTGATTTCTGTACCATCAGCAAATTTAACCAGAACACCATCTTCCTGTTCTTGCAGCTCAACCATCTTCTTGCCAAGCTGAATATCTTCACGACCAAACTCGTCCATCAACATGTTTTGTAAATCTGCACGTGCCACCGGATATGGACGTTGTCCCACTTCTTCAATTAACGGCAATAAACTAAACTGGGTCATGGTGTTGCCCGTCAAGCCATCAATATAGGCCAGCTGATCCATTTGGCCACCAAGCTTGGCGACCTGTTCAGTTAAGCCCAGATAATTCAAACATTTTACCCCATTTGACCAAAGTGAGATTGCCGCGCCCACCGGTAAAATTTTTTCTGCCTGTTCATAGATGGTGACTTTATGCCCAAACTTTTTTAGTGCAATTCCTGTGGTCAATCCCCCCATCCCTGCACCAATAATTGTAATCTCCATCTATTTACTCCTCTCAAAATTGTGTTTCTTCCTCCCTGTGTAGCTAAAAGCGTGCCATTTCGAAAATAATGCACTGATTTTTCTCAAAAGTTGGCACAGGCCGTGCATTCATCTATTCATTAAAAACCTGTTTTTATAAGGTCTTTCAGCAGAATTACAGACTTTTATAAAAAATTAGATTCACGTTAAACATAATTTGAATGGAACATAGTTATGGCAACATTATTTGCACCCATTTTCGAGATCCCTGCGCATATCCAGCAGCTTACCAACCTGGCTAATAGCCGGATTGGTGCAGAAATTCTTGAATGTTCAGATGATTTTTTTGCTGAAGCAAAACGAATGTTGCAATTTGATGCACCAATTTTTGTTGAAGATAAATTTGATGATCATGGCAAATGGATGGATGGCTGGGAAACTCGCCGCAAGCGCCATGCCGGCTATGACTGGGCCATTGTCAAACTAGGTGTGACTGGAACCATTAAAGCTTTGGATATCGACACCACGTTCTTTACCGGTAACTACCCGGCTTCTGCTGCAGTTGAAGCCTGCTATGCACCAAATGGTGACTTAAGCACTGCAACCTGGCACTCAATTTTACCAAACAGTATATTAGGTCCGAGCCAGCATCATATTTTTAATATTGCTTCAGACGAAGTCTTTACGCATGTACGTCTAAATATTTTCCCTGACGGGGGTGTGGCGCGCTTTAAAGTCTATGGTGAAGTAAAAATTCAGGTTCAGGACAGCAATCAGGGGATTGATCTGGTCGCTCTGGAAAATGGCGGTCGTGTCATTGCCTATAGTGATGCACACTTTGGTCATCCACGTAATCTGATTAATCCAGGCCGTGGCATCAATATGGGTGATGGCTGGGAAACCAAGCGCCGTCGTGCACCCGGTTTTGACTGGTGTATTCTGGCCTTGGGTCAGAGTGGCCAGATTGAAAAAATTGAGATTGATACCGCGCACTTTAAAGGCAACTTCCCTGCTCAAGTCTCTATCCAAGCGATTTATATTGAAGATGCGACTGATCAGCAGTTAATTCCGCAAAGTATGTTCTGGCCATTCCTGCTTGAAGCACAAGATATGCAGATGGATCATATTCATAGTTTTGTTGAGGAAATCTTAAAACAGGAAAAAATTTCCCATATTCGGGTGAATATGATTCCAGATGGTGGTATTAGCCGGATTCGTCTATGGGGAAAAGTTGCCTGAGTAATTATATCTATGAGCATGCAAACCATAAAAATACAGCCTTTAACTGTTGAAAGTTTCTTGCCTTATGGCGAGGTTATTGCCTGCGAAGGTAATGATTTTTTCCATATTAATGATCAGCAGACTGAGCGTTATCATGCTCTGGCGGTTGCTGAAACAGATGCAAAAGTTGGTCTAAGTATTTTTAGAAATATTCAGACCACTGCTATTCCCTTTGCAATCGAAATGCTGGAACGTCATCCTGTCGGTTCACAAGCGTTCATCCCGATGCAGGGCCAGAAGTTTTTAATTGTGGTTGCGCCTAATCTGGATCACGAGAAACCTGATCTCAGTCAAATTCAGGCTTTTATCAGTAATGGTACACAAAGTGTAAATTACCGTGCCGGTACCTGGCATCATCCTTTGCTGACCTTTGAAGCTCCGAGTGATTTTGTGGTGATCGATCGGATCGGCACTGGTCCAAACTGTGATGTTTATACTTTTCCTGAAAAGATTTTTATCGAAAATTAAGCCCATTAAAAAAGCCCTTATCAATAAGGGCTTTTAAATTTCTTATTTCTTATTTTAGAAATGATATTTCACTAAAGCACTCACGTTATTTTCATCTGCATCCGGAATACCGTATTTGTTATTCCAAACCGAATGCTCAATACCGAGATATAAATTGGTGTCAGGAGAAATATGCTTGCCGACATTCCATTTCCACTGGGTCGTCCAGTTCATCTCGCTCGCATGATCATCTTCAGCAGTTGACCAGTCCAGGAAGCCATCTACCAGGAATTCTTCAGTACCCAGTTTAAATGGCACACCATAGGTCAAGGTGAGCTGATAGTCGTCTTCCATATTTTCGTTATTTACACGATAAAGATTCACGCTGGCATAATTGAATTTTGGAATAGCCAGGTCGAAACCTACGCCGTACAGGAAGTTATCAAAACCTTCACCACCTTCCCAAGTCGTTGCGACCAGAACATCTTTCACTGAACCAAATGCCAGCTTTTGACCTGAAACTTCACCCAGACTTAAACGTGGTGAAAATTCAAAATAGCTTGATTTAATATCGTCAGAACCACGCATACGGTCAATGAAAAAGAAGACATCTGCATATTTAACTTTTGCAGCGTATTCAACAGTTAGGGTTGCCTGTTTTTCATCTACAACTTCATAGTTTTCCCCATAAAGCCCAGTAACGCTAAAATCCTGCCAGACTGGTTTTGCCTGTGCAGATGCTGCACCCAATGCAAGTAATGTTGCAGCAGCAACTTGAGTAAATTTCATAAATAAGGTTCCCCAATGGAATTAAAAATCTCATTCTGTATTAAGCAAGAACAAAGCCAACTTTTTTAATTTTTGATAAAAAAAGCCCATGACTGGCATGGGCATATGGAGGAAATCAAACTTTAATGCAGCGTTTCTGCGACTTTTTCCGGAACCTCTGTTTTTGACTTAAACATTGGCAGATGATTAAACAGAATGTTTAAAAGGATCGCCATTAAACAGGTTGAACTGATGCCAGAATGGAACAGGGTTTGGAACCATTTAGGGAAATTGGCATAGAAAGAATAGTCAATAATCGGGATCATGCCTGCTGCAATTGAAGTTGCAACAATAATCAGATTTTTCTGCTCGTTATAATCTATTTTCGCCAAGGTGCGGATACCACTCGCAGCCACTGTACCAAATAGCACCAATCCTGCACCACCAAGTACCGGAACCGGAATTGCGGCGATTAGTCGGCCCATAATTGGAAGTAATCCCAAAACCACTAAAATCATACCGCCAGCAGCGACCACAAAACGGCTTTTAATCCCGGTAATGGCAACCAGCCCGACGTTTTGTGCAAAAGCACTTTGCATGAATGAACCAAAAATCGGTGCAACTGCACTTGAGAACATATCTGCACGCAGACCATTGGAAATACGTTCTGAATCTACTTTGGTTCCAACAATTTCACCTACAGCAATAATATCAGCCGTTGTTTCAGTCATAATCACCAACGTCACAATCAGCATGGAAATGATTGCACTGAGTTCAAAGGTCGGCATGCCAAAAGCAAAGAAACTCGGAAATTGTACCCATGCACCATGGCCGACTTTACTAAAATCGCCAAAACCAAACAGATAAGCCAGTACTGAACCCATTACGATCGCCAATAAAATAGATAAGCGACGAATTGAGGCATTTCTGCTCAAGTTTAGACAGATCACAATAGCCAAGGTCATCACGGCCAGGCTGATATTTTCAACACTTCCCCATTCAGGTGCATTTTTATTGCCCCCCATCATCCAGCGAACGGCTACGGGTAAAAGTGATAAACCAATAATAGTAATCACACAGCCGGTCACGACTGGCGGGAAAAAGCGGATAATTCTAGAAAAATAAGGCGCAAGGAAGAAACCAATTAATGAAGCTACGATGACTGCACCATAAACAGCTGATAAGCCTCCACCTGTCGTCACAATTGCCACCATCGTCGCCACACCCGCAAAGGAAACCCCTTGTACCAGTGGTAATTTGGCTCCGATATATTTCACTCCAATGGTTTGTAAAATCGTAGCCAGACCGCCAACAAATAATGCGGCCGCAATCAATAAACCGATTTGTGTTGCTTCCAAACCTGCGGCAGTACCTACAATGAGTGGTGGTGCGATAATACCGCCGTACATGGTCAATACATGTTGCAAGCCATAAGCTGCACTTTTGCCTGCACCCAGATATTCATGTTCAGGTGAAATGTTTGTGCTTTGTTCTGTCATTCTTTTTCTCTCCCTCAAAGCTTAAATAAAAAAATCAGCTTCCGCGATATGTGGAGTATGCGAATGGGCTGATCAGTAAAGGAATATGAAAGTGCTGAGAGGCATCTTTCACCTGAAAATGAATGACTGCTTTAGGAAAGAAAGTTTCCAGACCTAAGCCTTCAAAATAATCATAAGTAGCAAATTCAAGACTGTATTCACCTTCCTCAAATTCGGTTAAACCAAAATCGGTGACTCGACCATCTGCATTGGTAAATGCCTTTCCGAGTAATGCACCTTCTTCATCAAAAAGTTTGATCAACACATGTGCTACAGGTTTGCCGAGATGCGTATCTAAAATATGAGTGCTGATCATGCTTGCAGCTCCTGTGACAGTCTTAATAAAGCGATTTCCGCCAGTTGCGTATGGACAATACCTTTTTCGGTTTCTGGATCATTTGCTAAACGATCTTTCAAGGCATTCAGCACTTCCTGGCTATTTAGACCAGCCGCTTTAATCAGGAAGATATAACCATATTTTTGTTCATAGGCGATATTGCCTTCTAGCAAAGCTTGCTGAGTTGCTTCGTCCTGAGTTATCGCAGCCTGTTCACGATTGGAAAAGTTTTTTTCAACTTCGCTTAATTCAGCCTGTGCCTTTTTTTCACCAATACGTGGATGATTATCCAAAGCTGCTTTGATTTCGTCCCAGGTCCAAGTTGCAGCCTGTTGTCTGGCTATATTCAATACATCTTCAACAGCTGCATAAGGACGCTTTGCTTCAATCTGGGTCGACCAGCTCGGTATTTGCACACAGTGCTTTAAAAAGATAATGGCCTCTTCTGGAGATGCCTGATTAAATTCAACGAGTTGCACTATTAAATCGCCTGATGATATTCATTTTTTGTTCAGTACAGGTTTTGCAATATCAGTGCCAAATCTTCTTAATCTTGTGTTTTTATATGATCTATAAAGCAAAAAAGAGAACTCAAGGTTCTCTTTTTTAATATATTTTTCTCATTTTGGTGCGTGATATTTATACCAATGTGCTGCTATATCGCCCCGTCGGCAAATCCAGACTTTTTCATAACCTTGAATATAATCGAGGAACTTTTGTAGGGCTTTAAAGCGTCCCGGCCGCCCTAAAATACGACAATGCATCCCGATCGATAGCATTTTTGGTTCAGTTTCACCTTCAGCATAGAGTACATCAAAGGCATCTTTTAAATATTGATAGAATTGTTCCCCGCTATTAAAGCCGCCCGGTGAACTAAATTTCATATCATTGCTTTCTAAAGTATAGGGGATGATCAAATGAGGGCGTGTTTCACCTGCCTGATTGGTCAATGTGCTCCAAAATGGCAAGTCATCTCCGTAGTTGTCGCAGTCATATTGAATCTGAGGAAAGTCAGCCAGCAATTGACGGGTATTTGGACTATCCCGACCGGTATACCAGCCAATCGGTGCTTTGCCGAGCAGGGTTTCCAATACGCTAATCGCCTGATCCATGTATTGACGTTCAAGTTCAATCGGCATGTCCTGATAATGCACCCAGCGCTGACCATGTGACACTACATCATAATTGGCTTCTTTAATCGCTTCGACTATATAAGGATTGCGGATTAAAGCCATCCCAACCCCAAAAATAGTCATCGGCAGATTACGCTTTTTAAACTCATTGTGAATCCGCCAGAAACCTGCACGTGAGCCATATTCATACATAGAATCCATCGACATGTGTTTGTCTGGAAAGCTGGCTGCGCCAATAATGTCGGATAAGAACTGTTCTGAACCGGCATCACCATGTTCAATGTGGTTTTCACCACCTTCTTCATAATTCAGTACAAACTGAACTGCGACACGAGCCTGATTAGGCCATTCTACTTTTGGTACATCGCCATGATAGCCAATCAAATCACGTGAATAAGGCTGGTTTCGAATTTGATCTATGAGTTCTTGTCCGCGTAGATATGTGCTGGTCACGTTTAATCCCTGATGTATTATATCAAACAGTAAAATTGAATAAGCGTGACAAGCAATTTATGCGCCATAATAGAACATCTATGAAATTTAAAAATATTCCTAATATTTCTTATCATTCCACAAGTTTAATTAGATAAAAATGCTGCTAAAGTTTTAGTATTTTTATCTAGAATTGGGTGATTAGGAACAGTGATTTTAAAACTATTAGGTTTTAGAACAGCCTCATAAACTTTAATATCTTGTTGATAGTATTTATTAAAATAATTAATTGATTCAATTAAAGCCATTTTATTTGGGTCATGATTAGTGAGCTTTGCCCCCCAAAATCACTGAAGATATATAAGTTGCAGGAATTTCTTTTAACAGTGAATTAAAATTACTAGAATCATAATCATGTGCTAATGTTCTAAATTCATTTTCATATGACCAATCCTTTGATTTTATTAAATATTGATTCGCAACGAAATCCAGCAATTTTGCTCCATTTGCTACATCAAACATTGCTAATGGATTTGATATATCTAAAGGAATTTTTGGAAATTCATTCTGATATTTTACAGCTTGGACATTAAATACCTCATGTACCATAGCTTTAGGATTAGGATGTGGGATTTTAAATTCAACTAAAAAACCTTTATGGCTTTGAGCATAATGAGACCACATAAGCATATTTAATAGATCTCTTGCGAAAGTATCGTTTTACCTAATTTTTGAATTGGCTAAAACCTTATAAAATGTAGCTTTGGGCTGTTTAAATTTTGACTAACGCAAGAAGTCTAATGGATTATTATTAAAACAAGTTACACTCAGTTTTACTTTTATAACTGTAGAGAAATGTTGATGTAGAATTTCTTTAACATCATTCGGCGCATTATTGAATTCAATAGATGCCATACAATCATATGGATCATTAAAATTATCAGGATGGGTAAACTTTAATTGAAGTTTTTTAAATAAATTTAACACTTGAAGCTTTGGATAAAAGCTTAAATGCTTATAGAGATAATAATACTGATCATCACATTTAATATTTTCAAATTGCCTTAAATAATCTGGTCTTGAGACTTCTTGCATAAGTACATGTAAAATTTTTTCTAAGTTCATAATAAAATCATTTTTTTAGTCTTGATAAATTAACACTAAAGATTAAATTATATAACTCAAATATACTTTGAAAAAAATCCCTCTTTTGAGAGGGATTTTAGAAGCAATTAAAACAAAAAGTACCGCTGCGCCATCGGCAACACTTCTGCTGGCTCACAGGTCAGATGCACACCATCGGCACGAACTTCATAAGTTTCTGGATGCACCTCCATTACAGGGCAATAACTATTATGTTTCATATCCTGTTTGGTGACCTGGCGTGTCGCCTTACATGGTGAAATCAACTTTTTCAGACCTAATTTTTCATGTACGCCATCATCAATTGCAACTTGTGAGAGGAATGTAATACAGGTGTTATGTACCCCGCGCGGATAAGCCCCAAACATTGGACGATAATGCACAGGCTGTGGCGTTGGAATAGAAGCATTAATATCACCCATTGGCGCTGCTGCAATCATCCCGCCTTTAATAATCATGGATGGTTTTACTCCAAAAAATGCAGGCTTCCACAATACCAGATCAGCTAACTTACCTTCTTCAACAGAGCCAATTTCATGGCTTAAACCGTGAGTAATTGCAGGATTAATCGTATATTTGGCGATATAACGTTTAACCCGGTTATTGTCTTTATAGGCAGTATCACCTTCCAGAGGCCCACGTTGCACTTTCATTTTGTGCGCCGTTTGCCAAGTCCGTAAAATTACTTCACCGACACGGCCCATCGCCTGAGAGTCAGAAGACATCATGGCAATTGCGCCCATGTCCTGCAATATATCTTCTGCAGCAATGGTTTCGCGACGAATACGGCTTTCTGCAAAGGCCACATCTTCTGCAATCGCTGGATCTAGATGATGACAAACCATCAACATGTCCAGATGTTCATCAATGGTATTTACCGTATATGGACGGGTTGGATTGGTTGAAGATGGTAATACATTCGGTTGACCAATGGCTTTTAGAATATCAGGAGCATGTCCGCCACCTGCACCTTCAGTATGATAGGTATGAATGGTTCGGTTTTTAAAAGCTGCCAAAGTTTCTTCCAGAAAGCCACTTTCGTTTAGTGTGTCAGTATGAATAGCAACCTGCACATCATACTGATCGGCCACAGTCAGACAGTTATCAATCGCTGCTGGTGTCGAGCCCCAATCTTCATGCAGTTTTAATCCAACTACACCAGCTTTAATTTGTTCTGCAATTGGCTCTGGCTGGCTTAAGTTGCCTTTGCCTAATAAACCAATATTCATCGGTAAATCATCAATCGCTTGTAACATAGTGGCAATATGCCAAGGTCCTGGAGTTACAGTGGTCGCAGAAGTTCCAGCTGCCGGACCCGTACCGCCACCGACCATCGTGGTTGTGCCAGACATCAGTGCCGTTTCAACTTGCTGCGGGCAGATCCAGTGAATATGGGTATCAATTCCGCCAGGTGTTAATATTTGTCCTTCACCAGCAATGACTTCAGTTGCAGCACCCAATGGAATGGTAATATTTGGCTGGATATCCGGGTTACCGGCTTTACCGATTTTCCAGATTCGACCATTTTTTAGGCCTACATCGGCCTTTACAATACCCCACCAGTCAACAATCAGCGCATTTGTAATGACAGTGTCAGCCACATCGAATGACAAAAGTTGTGATTGCCCCATACCATCACGAATGACTTTACCGCCACCAAATTTAACTTCTTCACCATAAGTGGTGAAATCCTGTTCGACTTCAATAAATAATTCGGTATCAGCTAGACGAACACGATCTCCTACAGTCGGTCCAAACATTTCGGCATAAGCACGACGTGACATTTTCATGATTTATAAACCTTTATAATTCTGCTGCAATTTTTATGAATCGAGCTTGCCCATGATTCGCCCGGCGAAACCGTAAACCTCACGTTTACCTGCTAATGCAACCAATTCCACATCGCGTTTTTGCCCAGGTTCAAAACGAATCGCCGTTCCCGCTGCAATATTTAAGCGAAAGCCTTTGGCTAGTTCACGATCAAATTGCAAGGCATCATTCGCTTCGGCAAAATGGAAATGTGATCCGACCTGAATCGGTCGATCACCAATATTAGCAACAGTTACCTTCAAAACTTCCCGACCGACATTCATTTCAATATCGCTCTCAGGCGTAAAAATTTCTCCTGGAATCATGTACTGCTCCTATACGATCGGTTGATGGACAGTGACTAGCTTTGATCCATCTGGAAAGGTTGCTTCAACCTGCACTTCTGCAATCATTTCCGGAATGCCTTCCATGACATCATCACGTGTCAATAAGGTCGTACCGTAATGCATTAATTCACTGACCGTCATGCCATCACGCGCACCTTCAAGCAGTGCTGCAGAAATATAGGCAATGGCTTCTGGATAATTCAGCTTCAAACCTCGAGCTTTACGACGCTCTGCCACCAGACCCGTAGTAAAAATCAGCAGTTTATCTTTTTCTGTAGGATTGAGTTCCATAACTGGTTCCTCATTGATATATATGTATTTCTAAGCAAAATATGTGCAAGATTCGATATTTGGTGTTCTCTCTCTTTGGGAGGGAGTTAGAGGGAGGGTTTTAATAAATGCTTAATCACCTCTCCCTGACCCTCTCCTATAAGGAGAGGGAATTAAAGGATTACGTCCGCCAAATCCTCGGAAATGCCTCATCCAGATCGAACCAGTAACGTCTTAAACGGGCGCGAATTGCAGCAAAGCCATCATGGCATTGACGGACATCATCTCCCAGAAAACGTGCGCTAACTACATCGCCAAGCAAGGTCAAGGTAATCGGAACATCCATCCGCATAATGAGCTCACGAATCAAATCGAGATGCTGTTCCAGATAAAAACTCGCACGGTATTTTTCAGGCGGTACAGCCCAGAAGCTGCCCATCACCGCATGTCCATTCATACCTAGACACGAACTGAGCCAACGGTCGTTACCTTTAAAATTCAAAGTATCTACGACCAGCAATTTGTCTTTGCGCCAAAGTTGAAAACGGTTTTGATAAGCCCCCTGTACAAACTGCTCATCTCGTGCCTGACGGCCGATCACCAGCATATCCCAACCGATAAAACTGGCTGCCGCATCTAAATGGAAGATTGTTTCGGAACTGGCATTAGCCCCATCAAATAGCATGGTTTCTTGAGGTAGCCATTCAAAAATCGCATTGTCATTTAAACGGATGTGAATATGCTGAAAAGCCTGCTTGCCATTGGTTCTGTACCATTTACCTGCGCCTGGTGTGGTCACCAAGGCATGAGCATTGGCATCTACCTGCATATCAAAAGTGAGATGATCTCCACCGGCAATCCCTGCTGGCGGATGCACGATAATGGCATGACAGATTCCGTTAGATTCAGGCCATAACATTTTCTGGATGCGTACCGGACCATGATGCTTGCGGTGCTGCAAAATGGTTCGCGTAGTCTGTTGCTGCGCCTGAAATCCCATTTCCAGACGTGCATACCATAAGTTCTGCTGTGTGCTTTTTTCTGCCAGTTCATGCATCAACAAATCAACTCAATTTCATCTGAAAATGATTTTCCAGGCATTAAGCCAGGACAATGACAGCAACAACTGCAGCTAGACCACCAACGATCTGCTTGCCATAAGGCACATATTTTTTTACGAATGCACCCAGAGCCAAGCCTGCGCCATAAATCAAAGCCATTGCTGAAACCATGCCAACAATTAATAGGGATACATGTCCGTCTTGTCCCAATTCACTTCCATGCGCCACGCCGTGGAAGCTGGCCAATAAGATTGCAGCGACAGGCAAAACCTTATTCGATTTAGTCCACAGCGCAACAGCTAAAATGACCAATGAAGCGATGATGCCTGACTCAGCCAGTGAAGTTGAAAGCAGACCCTTGCTACCGAGCACAAAGCCTGCAACCATCGCTACTGCCAGACCGATGAGACCCGAAATTTTCCAGCGTTGATTTGCAGTCCACATCAGTACACCAAAGGCAATCGCCATCATCAGGTGATCTAAACCGGTAAAAGGATGGACAAAGCCAGACCAGAATCCACTGTGATGGTCATGTCCCGCGTGAGCCATTGCCAACATAGGTAAAGCAGCAATACCTGCAACCAGTAACTGTTTGAATAGACGCATGATGAATTTCCCCTTAAGACTTAAATAAACCTTGTTTTTCAATAAAGCTGATAATCTCGTTCAAGCCATCTTGTGTTTTCATATTAGAAAATAAAAATGGTTTATCGCCACGCATCCGCTTCGTATCCTGATCCATCACCTCCAGGCTGGCACCGACCATTGGCGCCAAATCCGTTTTATTGATAATCAGCAGATCCGACTTGGTAATACCGGGACCGCCTTTACGTGGAATTTTCTCGCCACCGGCAACATCGATCACGTATAAAGTGAGATCAGATAATTCCGGGCTAAAGGTTGCTGCAAGGTTATCGCCACCACTTTCAATAATGATCAATTCCAGCCCATCAAACTTTTCACACAAATCATCAATCGCAGCCAGGTTAATGGACGCATCTTCACGAATCGCAGTATGTGGGCAGCCGCCTGTTTCTACACCGACAATACGGTCAGGCGACATCGCTTCATGCCGGGTTAAAAAGTTCGAGTCTTCTTTGGTGTAGATGTCATTGGTCACCACTGCCATATTGTATTTTTCACGCAGTGCAAGACATAAATTCAGGGTTAAAGCAGTTTTACCTGATCCAACCGGACCACCAATTCCAACGCGTAATGGACTACGTTCTGACATGTTGATTTCCTTTATTACATTTTCTGGGCATCAGTTTTAATGATGCTTTTCAAATTTTTTACTGCTGTTCTAATCTGAAAACTAAGACCGGAATAAGCGTGAATACTGGGTTTCGTGCGACATACTCAACATGGCATATTGCGGTAATGCGCTGCTGATTTCATGATCGTCCAAAGCTAATGCTGCCTGTACAGCTTCAGGAATTTCCTGATGTAATTGCCAAATAATCCGCTGCCCACTCATTTGCCCAAGTGGGATGGTCTTTACTGCTGCCAGCACCTGATTTTCCAAAACTGTAAAGCTATAAGCAGTTAATACATCTGCAAGATCTAAACCCAGTTCACCACATAAATGTGCATACACCGGCACAAACCCTAATTGCTTTTTTACGCTCGGGGACTGTTTTAAAACATCTCTAATCCATGCATTCAAGGAAAATGCCAACTGCTGAGATTCAGCCAGTAATTCTTTGGATTCTCGGCTGGCCCGATACAGTTCTGCCCAATACTGAAACTGTTCTGCATCATCAAAAGTTTCTACCAGACGCTTGAGTACTGGAAGCTCAAAACGCACCAGCAGCATTTCCAATACTTCCTGGAAGTAGCTCACACAAGAGGCTTCATCATGTACCATGCCTTTTTCAATCGCACTTTCCACCCCTTGCGAATAACAGTACGCTCCAATCGGCAATGCCGTTGAAGATAGAGTCAGCAAGCTGAGTAGCTGAGATGCATTAGTGATGGACATGATGTAAAGCCTTGATTGGGCTTAAACGGTGGTCATGCTGATGCTGTGCATAAGCACCGCTTTCTGGTTCAAATGGGTGCATGACTTCCTGAACTTCAAGGCCTAAACCCTGCACCATTTCAGCCAGTACATGATCCGGTTCAAAGTACAATGCAGTAGGTGTTAACATGAGAGGAACATGACGGTTCCCTAGGTGATAGGCTGCTTTTAATAAGTCAAAGCTATTGTTTGTAGTCACCTGCATCAATTTTTCAGGTTTCGCATCGACCCGAAGAATGTCACCCTGTGCAGTTGCTATAAAAGAACCACTACGCAAGATTCCAGTACGTGGTAAATCTGCACCAATATCGACACCATTTTTTAAAGTTGCACGAAAACGGCTCTTTTGTCGTGTATCGAATGTGAGTTCAAGAGACTCAAAATCACTTTCTGGTGCAATGTTTTCCAAACGTTGCGTATAAATTTTCATAACTACCCTACTGATGCTGATAAATCCTGTATTTGTTCCAAATTGAAACCAAATATTTTTTAGCATTTAAAATTTGCATCAAAATAAAGCAGTTATCGTGCCAACTTGGTTTGTTAAAAGATCTAAAATTGAATGAAATATAAAATCTCAAATTTTTTTGTTGAGCTAATCCGTAAGTTAAATTATTTTCTTGATTCAAAAATTTAAGCTAATATCTCTACAATGATTAAATAAGAATATGAGAAATAAATGGCAAAATTTTTAAACACAAGCGGAACAAATTTCTTTCTAGAAGAACTTATTAAAAATGCCAAAGAGCGTTTAATTTTAATTAGTCCATATTTGCGTCTCAATGATCGTATTAAAGAGCTATTGGAAGACAAAGATCGGCTAAAAATTGATATCCGTATTGTTTACGGTAAAAGTGATCTGCATCCTGATGAAATTAAATGGATGCAAAAGCTGGATTATGTGCGTCTAAGTTTTTGTAAAAATCTACATGCAAAATGCTATTTGAATGAATCAGAGTGCATCATTTCAAGCCTGAATCTCTATGAATTTAGCCAAGTGAATAACAATGAAATGGGGATTCTAATCCGCAAGTACGAAGATAATGATGTATTTAAAGAAGCTTATGAAGAAGCACAACGGATTATTCGAATTAGTGATGAGGTCCGTATTACTTTAGATGAGGTAAAAGCAGAGACCATCCCAACTGAAGAGAATAAATCAGAAGAAAATACAGCGTTCACGAAGCTGACCACAGCGAAGCTTGCAGCAAAACTAGGCTTAAAAACAGCAGACACTTTTGAGAAATTGATTGCCAAAGGTTATCTAACACTCAATGAAAATGGAAAGCATTTTTTAACAGATGAAGGTAAATCTGCAGATGGAGAATTCCGAACTGGACAATATGGCATGTATTTTTTATGGAGTGAGAATATAGAGATTTAATTATATTTATAAATCCCTCCAAACCTCCCTTTTATAAAGAGAGGCGTCTTTCCCTCTCCCTTTGGGAGAGGGTCAGGGAGAGGGAGTTTAAATCGCCACCAGATCCCGAATCCCTCTTTCTGGCATTTCACTTCCAACACCCTGAGCAATCACTTGTCCACGTGCCATAACCGTATAACCATCTGCCAGTTCTTCAGCAAAGTCATAGAACTGTTCTACCAGAACAATCGCCATTTCACCGCCATCAGCCAGCTTACGAATTACCCGACCAATATCTTTAATGATAGATGGCTGAATCCCCTCAGTCGGTTCATCCAAAATGAGCACACGCGGTTCAGATGCCAATGCGCGGGCAATCGCCAGTTGTTGTTGCTGGCCACCGGATAAGTCACCACCTCGTCGATATTTCATTTCTTCTAATACCGGAAAAATCTCATAGAGATGTTCCGGTACTTTACGAGTTTTGGTTCCTTTAAATTTCGCCATGCCAATCAGAATATTTTCTTCAACGGTTAACGTCGAAAAAATATCTCGTCCTTGTGGCACATAAGCCAAGCCAGCCCGAACCCGCTGTTCAGGACTCAGTTTGGCAATATCTTTGCCATCTAAAACAATCAGACCTGATTTAATGGGCAAAATTCCCATCAGACATTTAAGTAATGTCGTTTTACCAACGCCGTTACGACCTAGTACCACTGAGCACTCACCAACAGGCGCATTGAAAGACACATCACGTAAAATGTGACTACCGCCATAAAACTGATTTACATCTTTAACTTCTAGCATCAGTCAGCCCCTTAACGTCCAAGATACTTTTCAATAACCTCTTCATTGGCCTGTACTTCTGCCAATGTACCTTCAGCCAGAATCGCCCCTTGTGCCAGCACCGTGACTTTCTCACTAATAGTATCGATGAAGCTCATATCGTGTTCGACGACTACCAGGGTATGATTCTTTTTCAGTTCCAGACACAGTTCAGCAGTCCGTTCAGTTTCAGCATCAGTCATCCCTGCCACTGGTTCATCCAGTAAAATCAGTTTTGGACGTTGCATCAGCAGCATACCAATTTCCAACCATTGTTTCTGGCCGTGAGATAAAAGCCCTGCAGGTTTGTGAATAAATTCCTGCAAGCGGATCTGCTGTAAGGATTCATCCAAGGCATTTTGTGCATCCGGATCGAGCTTGCTGAAAAAGCTTTTTTTCACCCGTTTATCTTTAGGTGCAGCCAAGAGCAGATTTTCCATCACGGTGAAATTTTCAAACACCGTTGGTTTCTGGAATTTACGCCCGATGCCAGCTTCGGCAATTTCTTCAGTACTCATTTTCGCCAGATTATAGGTTTGGCCAAAAAATGCAGAACCTTCAGTAGGACGGGTTTTCCCAGTAATGACATCCATCAACGTAGTTTTACCCGCGCCGTTTGGCCCAATGATGCATCGCAATTCACCTTCTTCGATATACAGCGATAAATCATTTAAGGCACGGAAAGCATCAAACCAGACACTGACTTTTTCCAGATAAAGTGCGATCCCATGGCTAAAATCTGGCCCTTGCTCTTTTGGTCGGCCATAGCCTTCAGAAGCATGGCCGCCATGAGGTTGTAAAATTTCACTCATTCGCTACGCTCCTTTTTAAAACGGTCGAATAAACCAATCAAACCTTTAGGCAGGAAGATGGTGACCACAATAAATAATGCCCCCAGAATTAGTAACCATGCTTCTGGATACGCCACAGTAAAATAAGTTTTTACTGCATTAATTAAGCCTGCACCCAGAATCGGCCCAATCAAGGTACCTCGACCACCAGCCGCTACCCAGACTGCCATTTCAATCGAGTTCACTGGATTCATTTCGCTTGGGTTAATAATCCCGGCTTGTGGTACATACAATGCGCCAGCGATACCTGCAATCACAGCAGATAATACCCAGGCTGACAGCTTGTACCAAAGCGTACGGTAACCTAAATATTGCAGGCGATTTTCACTGTCACGAATTGCGCCAAGCACACGACCATAAGGTTTATTCATTAAATGGCGTAGACCAACAAAGCACAGCAATAACACCAGAGCCGTGATAAAACATAGGCTGGCACGCATCGGTGCTGAGGTAATGTCCATGCCTAAAATGGTTTTGAAACCGGTAAATCCGTTATTCCCGCCAAAGCCTGTTTCATTACGGAAGAATAAAAGCGCTGCCGCAAAGGTCATCGCCTGAGTAATAATCGAAAAGTAAACGCCTTTGATTTTGGAGCGGAAAGCGAAGAAGCCGAAAATAAAAGCAATCAGTCCTGGTATCAGAACCACAAGTATCATGGCCCACCAGAAATGATTAGTCCCCACCCAAAACCAGGGTAACTCAGTCCAGCTCAGAAAACGCATAAAGTCAGGCAAACCATCACCTGCTGATTGACGTATTAGATACATCCCAAAGGCATAACTACCCAAGGCAAAGTACAGGCCATGACCTAAACTTAAAATACCGGCATAGCCCCAGACCAGATCAAGTGCTAAAGCCACCAATGCCAAGCACATGATCTTGCCGATCAAAGTGACCCAATAAGCAGACAGATGCAGGCTTGAATCTGCTGGCAATAAATGCAGCCATGGCAAGGCCAGTAAAATAACAAAACAGATCGCAATTGCGAGTGTGCTATAAGGTTTATCTGAAAGTAGTGATGTGATTTTCATAGGCTTACTCCACAAAGCGTCCTTTAATGGCAAACAAACCTTGTGGACGTTTCTGAATAAACAAAATCACAAGAACCAAGAGAATAATTTTCGCCAATACTGCACCCATACCAATTTCCAGTACGGTACCGCTGACACCCAGTCCCAAAGCGGCAAGAACTGCACCCCATACCTGACCAACACCACCGACAACAACTACAAGGAAAGCATCAATAATATAGTTCTGGCCCAAATCTGGCCCAACATTACCCACTTGCGCCAAGGCACAACCGGCAAGACCCGCAAGACCTGAACCTAGACCAAATGCCATCATGTCAATCCGGCTGGATCGTATACCGACCGCACGAGCCATTTGACGATTTTGCGTAACGGCACGGACAAATAAACCAAAACGGGTTTTATTGAGTAGATAAACCAGTAAAAGTAAGACAGCTACAGTAAACACAATAATTGCGATACGGTTATAAGGCAGCATCAGGCTTGGAGTAATCGAGATCCCGCCTGAAAGCCATGAAATGTTGGATACTTCAACATTTTGTGCGCCAAAGATCATCCGCACCAATTGCATCAGAATCAGGCTCACCCCAAAGGTGGCCAATAAGGTTTCCAGTTGACGGCCATATAAAGGACGAATCACGCTACGTTCGATCAGCATGCCAATCGCTGCACTGACAATAAATGCCGCAGGAATCGCTGCAATCAGATACCAATCTACCCAACCACTAAAATGGGATTTAAAGAAACTTTGCACTACATAAGTGGTATAAGCCCCGATCATGATCAGCTCGCCATGCGCCATATTAATGACACCGAGCAAGCCATATGTAATGGCTAATCCTAAAGCCGCAAGCAATAAAATACTGGCAGTACTTAAACCGGAAAATACATGTCCGGCCCATTCACTGGCCTGAATTCGAGTTTTGATACTGCTTCTGGCATCGACCAGCGCTGCTTTTAAATCGGGATGCAAATTTGGCTGAGCCAGTTCATTTTCAACCAGTGCAAGAACGTCTGGTCTATTGGAGTCTTTTAAAACTTTTGCCGCTTCTATTTTGGTCAGGACATCTTCAGACTGATAATCCAGACGTGCTTTTAACTGGGCAAAACGTGATTTAACCGTATTATTTTTTTCATTTAAATACATCTGATTGATAGCTTGAGCATCAAGTTCAGACAAGTTACTTTCCAGAATATCAATCGCCTCAAGTCGCTGAGAGGCTTCGTCTGAATTTAATTTCTTTTTTGCTAAACCGAAGGTCAGTGCTTTATGTA
Organism: Acinetobacter sp. UBA5984; assembly: GCF_002429925.1. Lineage (NCBI taxonomy): Bacteria > Pseudomonadati > Pseudomonadota > Gammaproteobacteria > Moraxellales > Moraxellaceae > Acinetobacter > Acinetobacter sp. UBA5984. The sequence goes on along the minus strand of NZ_DJBE01000061.1, from coordinate 9,832 downwards.
AGGTATTTACCAACGTAATTTGCGTTACATCAGATGGCCAGGTTTCAACGGCTTTTTTATCCGGATAGCTGACCAATTTGTCTTCTGCTTCCAGAATATAAGTATTGCCTGCACTGTCAGTATAAAGCTGATCTTTTTCAACAAATTCTGCCAGCTGATCAAGTTGTTCAACACTGGCTGGCCACTGATTTAATAAAGCACGACGAGTGGCAAAGTCCCCACGAACAAACTGCTGAATGGCATCAAGTGACTGTTGAGATGATTGTGATACGGTTGTTTCGCTAGATTGAGTTTCCGCATGCACCATATTGAGACATAAACACTGACTCAAAATTAAAAAAATGGCCGCGAGATTTAGGCGAGTGGACATGAGTGCCCTCCCTATTTATCTGTCCCGTCTGGGAAATGAAAAACAAGAAAGACCTACTGCCGAGGCAGCAGGCTTTGGAGGAAATTATTTAGGAATGTATGGGCTCCATGGCTCAGCAGCGATGGTTTTCGGAGTCTTATAAACCACGTCAAACTGACCATCACCACGGATCTGACCAATCATCACCGGTTTATGTAAATGATGGTTGTTAGCATCCATTTGTAATTGATAGCCAGATGGTGCATCGAAAGTCTGACCTGCCATTGCTTCACGAACTTTATCCACCTCAGTAGAACCGGCTTTTTCTACCGCCTGTTTCCACATATTGATACCCACATAAGTCGCTTCCATCGGGTCATTGGTCACAAACTTGTCTGCATTTGGCAGTTTGTATTCCACGGCATACTGTTTCATCTTGCCGCTGAATTCAGTATTTTTCGGATTTTTCACGGACATGAAGTAGTTCCATGCCGCTAAATGGCCGACCAATGGCTTGGTATCAATACCACGAAGCTCTTCTTCACCTACAGAGAATGCCATCACCGGAATATCAGAAGCTTTAATGCCCTGATTACCCAATTCACGATAGAACGGTACGTTTGAATCGCCGTTGATGGTTGAGATCACCGCAGTCTTTTTGCCTGCAGCAAATTTTTTCACGTTACCGACAATGGTTTGATAATTACTATGACCAAATGGTGTGTACTCTTCCATGATGTCAGCATCAGCGACGCCTTTAGATTTCAGGAAAGCACGGAGAATTTTGTTGGTGGTACGTGGGTAAACATAATCGGTACCTAGTAAGACAAAGCGTTCTGCTTTACCGCCTTCTTCACTCATCAGATATTCAACAGCCGGAATCGCTTGCTGGTTAGGCGCAGCACCGGTATAGAAAATATTTTTAGATTGTTCCTGACCTTCGTATTGGACTGGATAGAACAGTAAGCCGTTTAACTCTTCAACCACTGGCAATACCGATTTACGCGATACTGAAGTCCAGCAACCAAAGATAACAGCAACTTTATCCTGAGTGATGAGCTGACGTGCTTTTTCAGCAAATAGTGGCCAGTCAGATGCTGGATCAACGATAACCGGTTCAAGCTTTTTACCTAAGACACCCCCATTTGCATTGATTTCATTAATCGCCATTATTGCTGTATCTTTTAATGAAGTTTCAGAAATGGCCATCGTGCCAGATAAAGAATGCAAAATACCAACTTTAATCGTTTCCCCACTAGTTGCAGCTGCTTTCGGCTCAGAGGTAGCGGCCGTTTTATCTTCAGGCGACTTCGAACAACCTGTTAAAGTCAGTGTCCCCAACATCGCAGCAACAATTAAATTTTTAGAAAACTTTTTTTGTTCGACTTTCATTTACTTCTCTCCAACCCTAGTTAGGCTTTTTTAGAAAATTTGAGAGAAGCTATTCAAATACTGTGCCACTTTTAATTTATAATTTTAAACCACTGAATTTCATTATGATTATCTACTTCGAATAAAAATAGAGATTAAATTTTGCACCAATAAATACATGTTGCCCTAAAATAGAAAATAAAGTCTGAGGCTGAAAATCAATTAATTAGACTATAAAACCTCAAAAAAGTGCAGGCTTTTCAAACTTAAATTTCAATAATGCTTATTTATGATGCGTTTTCTAACCTTGAGTTCATTTCTAAATTTTAAAACTCCATATTGTTTCTTCTTTAAGCATAACTTTTTGGCTTATTCTAAAAATCCGTTCATATTTTTAAATTTTTTGACTACTCACTCTCCTTATTAAAGCACCTCAAACTCAATTCTGCGATTTTTTTTACGCCCTTCGGAAGTTGTGTTATCAGCAACTGGTTTATTCGAACCAAGGCCTTCAGTGCTTAAAGATTCAGCCGGAATATTCTTATGAATTAGATAAGTTTTAACCGCATCTGCACGTTGCTGACTCAAAATGATATTTTTATCAGCATCTCCAGAACTGTCTGTATGCCCTAAAATCTTGACCTTTTTTCCACGCACACGTTTCAATACAACTGCCATTTCATCTAAAATCTGCACCCCTGATGCCGCTAAAATTGTACTACCAGATTCAAATTCAATAATACGATTTTTTAATACAGCATCAATAATCTGCTGTTCTGCCTGATTCAGTGAAAACTGGGTATTTAAGCGAAAATTTACTGGTATCAAACTTTGAAATTTAACTTGAGTTGTTTGTAAATCTTCAGAGTTGGACAATTTTCCTGTCAGCTTAATCTCTGTTCCTTTTACCGTTAAATTGCCCTGTTTCACCTTTTTAAGATCATCATTAATCACTTTCGTTACTGTATTTATCCAGTCACTCGGTGTTGTAACCTGGCGAACCTGAATCTGATCCACCACATTTTGCTGTCCATAAATGCTATAAGCTTTAGCCAAAATCTCAGTCTTTATTTTCTCATTTGGCACTACCCCTTCAATCACAATCGGTTGAGCGAAAATCATAAAGCTTGTACTTAGCCCTAAGACACTTATTAATATTTTTATTGGGTCAATATATTTCTTTTTTTTCATCTTATTCTTCAATAAATGTTTGTTTAAAAATTTGAATAATATTAGTCAGGCTCATCCGTTGTTGATTCAGTATTTGTTCTAACACTGCTAGTCCTGCATTTTGTTCTAAATAAGGATCAATCCAAGTCGCGTGCACCAAGGACACCCAATGCTGACTCTGCATATTTTGATTAAAAATATCACCTAAAGCTGTACTGTCAGTACCTTGGAAGCCACATAATAAAACCGGTTGATCTGCATGCAACAATCCAATAAATAAATGACTAGACTGTTTCTGTATAAACAGGCTAATCAGATTGATCCAAAATGCAGCGACTTCATAGCAATAGGGCATGTTATGAATAGGTAAAATCAGAATTTTATTTAACCGGTCTGTACCCTGCGGAATAATGGGTTGCAGCAATAATCCGAGTGCAATCAGTGTTTGTACTAGTTTATATACTGTGCTCCCCATGAGCCTAGCCAGCGAATTCAATGTCTGCGTATCATAAAAATGCTGAACATCTTCAGCACTATATACCGAACTTTGATCTGTTAATTTACTTAATTTATCTAATAAAATACCCGGACTCTGAACCGAGCGTATCACCCGATTACGCTGATAAAGCTCGATCAGCATCGGTTTAAACCGGTAAGTTAAATACATCAGGTTTTCATGAGACTGAGCCGTTTCAATAACTTGTCCTAAAACCATTGGAAAATGACGGCCTGAATAATCTTCACTGCTGATCAGGTTTGCCACCAAAAACTGACCTACCTGAAGATTGACTAGGAAAAAATCTAAAGATGGCAATTTGATATAATACTGCTTGAAATTGCTAGACTGCATCGCATATTCAAGCGCTTTACTGATCCAACGGTCTATAGATTGAATCAGCCCATGCTGGCCTTGGGATTTTAAGAAGTCACCATGAGCTGGGCATTTTCCATAATAAAAAGGCTGAGTCGATAGTTTATACATCGCCACTCACCTCAAAATTCTGCTCCCATAAATTGATCCACATCATGGTGCAGTTGCCTCTAACTTTTGCTGGCTAGTCGCCATCGTTAAAGATGACGTTAACTGACCATTGTTAGTTGCTGACTGTGCAGCAACCACTCGAACCGCTTTGTTTGACATGACCTGATCAACCAGCTGTAAATTGTGATACCCCGCACCTCCTGCAATCGAACTAGAAGTATCTCCACTGACCAGACGGAAATTAACTTTTACTGCTAGGTTCGGCTGCGCTTTGCTCTGCCAAACCATTTCAAAAATATTCCCTTTTTGCTGCCGCTGCGCTGAATCAATCAACCGATTAATCCCATATTCACCTGGCTCATCAAAAATGGTATGGGTCTTTCCTTCTAGATCGACTACGCTAATCCTTGCACCCGGAATCGTTCCGGGATTTGGCCAGATAAAATTCACCCATTGTTGAATGCCGTTTTCAAACTGCATACGCTGTCCATCAATCTCAATGTTATAGGACAATACGTTCGGATTTTCCAAAGGATAGAACTGGAAATTTGACTGATTTGAAGAGATTGCCCTATTCGAACTTTGGTTTAATTCACCTGTAGCGACCCCATGTACAGGTGCAACATAATTTTGAAAATTTGACACAAAAGCAGGATTCAAACCGACACCTAAATCCTGCCAGGTTTTAGAAGTCAGCTGATAGCCACGACGAATTACTAAAGGATCCAGATATTCTTTTACAAAGCGGGCAATACTGCCATTTTCAGCAAAAATCTGGTTAATCTCGGCCGTTGTTGCTTGCAAGCTGGCTTGGCTGTTAAAAGGGTATTTATGTGCAAGACTACCGCTAAATGGCTGATAAGCGTGAATCTGCCATAACTTATTGATTTCAGCCTGTGCTGGTGGAATCAGACTCGAGAAGGCCTGTGTCAGTGGTGCGACTAAAATCTTTTGCAGGATTTGCTGATCGAGTTCCTGGCTTCCTATAGACATTTTTTCAGTGACAAATTTCTGGCTTAAATTAAAGGTAGAATTCTGCTCATGAATCGTTTGTCGTAGTATAGCCATACTTGCTGGACCAATATCACCAGAACTTTTCAGGTCATTGAACTGGCTACGCATCTTGTCCAGTAACGCAAGATATTCATCCAGTAATGATTTGTTTTTCAGATCATCTCGCTGGCGGACAATTTGGTATAGCACCTGAAAATCTTGGGCAATTATGCCTTGAGACAAATGAGCATCTGCATTTTGTGCCAGATTTTTCTCATCATGTCTTAAAATTTTTCGTTTAAACCAGGCCATGAAACCTTTTTGTGGCGTCGCTAATTCCGCTTGAACCATTGGATTATCCCAACTGGTTTCTTTGGCAACACGTTGCAATAAGATTCGGATTGGAGAATGTTCTGTTTCTCCCAGAATATCCATTTGGCGGATCTGCTGGTTCATGTCTGCTGCTTTAGCATAATGAATACCATTCAGGAACTTACGCCATTCGGCAATATATTCCTTTTTATACATCTCTGTGAGCTGTTTACGGATTTGTTCCGGACTGCCACTAAAACTGAGATCATCAGATTTTGAGACATTCAGTACCCAGTCTTTACTCTCTGTCGGATTTTGTGCCGCCTTTTCAATCGCAGGTTGTACATACTCGTTCCAGGCTTGATAGCTAAAAAAACCCGGTATGGCATAACCACCTAACATCGTGGATTGAGTATCTTGTTCTAGGATCTGTTTCAATGTCAAAGTGGGGTAACGCACAGAAGCACGCATTTTTATCTCGTTATAGACGCGATCTCGTGCCGAAACGCCTGTTGTAATCGCGGTTAAAATCTGACGGCTTTGCTCGACCAACACCGCATCAGAATTTAATTGAGGGAAATGCTGGCGATTGGTTAAGGTCATGGCATAACTTAATAGCTGTTCAGCTTTCTGAATCATCTCGGCACGAGGCATCTCACCACGATGGGTGTCCAACCAGGAACGCCAGAAACGGGTGACCTGATCGCTCAGATGTCCCGCCTCGATATACTGCCGATTACTCAGCATCAAGTAAGTTTTCAAGGCATTATAAGCATCTTGCGGATTCTTCTCAGACGGTTCTGATATCACTTGTTGCACTTGAACAGTTTGCTGTACAGGTACATTGATATAATTGGCTTTCAGATGAGCTTCATTTAATTTGAGCTGTTGTAAGTATTGGGCAATATTTTGTTGTGTGGGTTGCAGTACCAGCAACTCTATCCCTTTTAAATATTCAGTTTCGAGCTGTTCCCGAATTTGATCACCTTGATAGAGTCCAAAACTGTATTTGAATGGAAGCTGCTGTTCATATTGATCCAATTGTTGCAAATGATCTTGCAAAATCAATAAAGCATCCAGTTGGGTCGAGAGTTCATGACCAGATTGCTGTTGCAGCTGCACAACTTTATTTAAATCATTCTGGATTTCGCTCATTAGTTGCTGGTTATTACGATATGACCAGATCCATAAACTGAGTACAATCGCAACTGTCAGCAGAGTGCCTATAAACCCGATAAAACGCTGACGTTTACGCAACGGGTTAATCTGTTGTTTAACCAGATTTTTATCTTTTAAAATCACTTCTGAAAACAGGTTTTTTAGAAAATATCCATGATCTTGAGATATCGATCGTGTAGGTAGACCAAATTCAGCATCTTCACTTCGAATCAGGTGAAAATCTTCAGCAATCTGTTCGGTTTTTGGGCTTTCAATGGTTCCTTCCTGCAAGGCACTAGTAAAGTAAAAGCCACGAAATACTGGTTTAAACTGGTAAGGATTTTCCTGAAATAGGGCTGAAATAAAGGTTCTTAATACCGGTTTTAAACTTTTAAACTCAAGCGGAAAAGTCATCACACTTGGTGAAATATATTGAGAATGACGAAGAGACAAATGGGTATGACTGACATTTTTTAGACCGTCATATAAAATATTATAATGCTTCTCAAAGAGCTGAACCGCATTCTCACTGGACTGAGGATCGTAGGCTAAGGTAGCCACCCCAGGTCTGATTGAACTCATGCTCGCTATAACAATCAAAAAATTCAGTAAAGCCGGCAATCAGATCCATTTTAGAAAAGATCAGATATACGGGTGTTACAACTTCTAAACGTTCAGTCAAGTCCTGAATCCGGGCACGCAATTTTTTTGCCAGTTGAATTGATTTGTCTGGGCTCTGGCTCACCAGCTCAGCAATGCTGACAATGACAATTAGCCCATTAATTGGTGCTTTAGAACGACTCTTTTTTAGAATATTGAGAAAACCCAGCCATTCGGAATGATCTTCGCTATATACTGAATAACGTCCGGCTGTATCCAGTAAAACACCGTCTGTAGAGAAAAACTAGTCACAGTTTCGTGTACCACTTAAACCAGCAGACACCGTTTTACGATGGGTTTCTTCAAACGGGAAATTTAATCCAGAATGATAAATCGCTGAACTTTTTCCTGCTGCCGGATTGCCAATGACCATATACCAAGGCAATTCATAAAGGGCTGCATTGCCTTTACGATCCCCCAATTTAGATTTTCGGAGAAGTTGGATTGACTGCTTCATTTGCTGATTAATCAGTTGCAGTTCTTCCTTATTTTTATATTTATTTTCTGCTTCAGCATTTTTGGACATGGCCTCAGCTAGCGCCTTACCCTTTTTGCCATGGCGATAGCGTTGAATCAGCTCATAAATTCCCCAGCCAACCAGAACAGCAATATAAATAGCTGCCAGACTCCAGAAGATCCGATCAGATACCGTATTCTTCATTGAAATCAGAACAACTAAGAAAGATAGGGCCATGATCACTTTAGGATGAGTGACATATTGCCAGACATAACCTAGGATCGTATAAATTAATGTATTCACTATAATCTCTAATTATTCTATATTTTTAGTTATTTATGCGACTAAAGCTGTTGCTTCAATTTTTTCTAAATCTTTATTTTCACAATAAATATATGTGTTTTCTTGTTCCAGGCTATAGGTTATCGTAATAATATTGTCCCGCATCTGTGTCACTAACATCATCCCAAAAATATGTCCTAAACATTGCGTATTTCCTATAAAAGATTGGATATAAATAAAAAATTCTGGATGAACTCCAATCGGAATAAAAGTTTGCTGTAATTGATGAAGGTTTTTGGATTTTTTTGTTTCATCTAAGAGCAATACAAAGGCCTGTTCTTTTTCAATCTGACCAGCTAAATCTAACTGCTGCTCAGTTAAATAATTTTCTAACTTTTTGGTTTGATCAGTTATTCTTATTTTTTGTAATATAGGAACTACCTCAAGAACGACCTGTTCAGCAGTCAAGCACCAACTGGCTGCATATTCTGAAGCAATATATTGCTCATTTTGCCAAAGTTGTTCATCCAGCCAGTCCTGATCGATTTCAGAATCCACCATAATAATCAGGTTTGCTTGTCCAGGCTGCTGAGCAATCTCTTGTAAAAGTTCAATATAAGAAGCATAAGCCTTTGGTTGGCTGAAATAATAGAATTCAATATGCAGATGATCTGCCCGGAATGAGTAATCATCTTCTAACTGCTGTAAAAGTTGAGTTTGAAAAACCTGATCATCCCAAGTGTGAATCAGATTTTCTGCTAATAAGATATAAACATTGAGACGATTTAAACGTACTACAGTTTCTATCTCTTTATGAGAAATATCCTCTTTCTCATTGAAATTTTCATGAAGATTTTCTGGATTCCATCCGGGATGTATACGGTATTGGTAGGCAAAGTCACTCTCATAAAAAAGTGTAGAACGTTTTAATTGCTGGGAAATCCCTTGCAAGCTATGTTCATGCTTTTGCAGTTGCTGCCGAATTAACTGCTGTATTCGCCATTCACGTGTAGTCAAAATTAAAGATTGATCTTCATCACCATCTTGAGTTTTTTCCAGCCACTGATCGAGTGCTGTAATACGATAAGATAAAAGTGGCAAGCCATAATTATTGCTCAGTTGGAAATCCAGTTCAGGGCTTCTAAACTGCTGCATAAACTGTATGATTTCTTCATTTTCTCCAAAACAATGCCAAGCAGCGCTGGATAAAATGTTCAAAGTGTAATGCTGGGCTGTTTGCTTAGCTAAATTCGCAGCTTGTTTTTCTTTTTGCTGTATTAAAATAGATAATTCCTGATCTTTTTGTTGCTGCAGTTTTTTGTTGCGGAAATATTGAATAGTTTTATAAATAAAATAAGGGCTTAGAATTAGTAGACAAAGTGAAATTGGTAACAAGATAAAAGACCAGATCAGATCCATTTGGGATGGATCGTAGTTGCTATCTCGCCAGTAATAGATCACTAAAGTGCCAATTAAAATAGTAAGGACCAGAAAAGCAGAAATGATAAATTTGATCATGCCATGCTCCCCTTTAAGCAATAACACGTTTCATTATTATGTTCAGCCTGTTTAGGCATGATGAAGGCCCCTTGACCCAATGTCATTGAACTGTCTTTACCAAGCTCTATAGATAAAAGATCTTGTTTATCCAGAATCAGTCGAATATCGACTTGCATAGTCGGACTGCACCAAGTGTTGATCATTTTTTGTAATTTAAGGCTGTATGTCCCTTGGGCTAAGAAATTTAGATAATCCTTTCGGCGTAAAGGACCAATCATAATTTCGATTCTTTCATCTATTTGAGTAATATTTTCACCACAAAAACTATTTATGCCGAGTGCAACTGGTCGAGCTTCACTCAAAGAACTTTTCTGCTGATCATCTAAATGGAATTGCTCTGGCATCAGCTGCTTGATTTCAAAATCAAATTGAAAAATACAGGACAGAATGGTTTTCAAAGCATATTCACTATTATTTTGTCCCTGCATTAAACCTGCAAATTCAGCAAAATAATCATCTATGTACTGTTGGTCTTGTTGCTCTTCCACATAACCATTTAAGGCATGTAAAATTTTTGGTGGTGTTTCAAAAAGTATGC